>NZ_JACARS010000060.1:0-11417 GCF_013386485.1 Pseudomonas sp. P7758
CAGAGCGTGGGAACGATCCCTCAGGTTGTTTTCCAGGTGATCTGCTCTTCACCGTCTGCGCTGATACGAATCCAGGTATCCGCGCTTTCTTCACCTTCTTCCTCTACCCAGCTGCCCGGCGCGCAACGCACTTCGACGTTCAGCGCGGCAAAGGCTGCGCGGGCGCAGGCGATGTCGTCTTCCCACGGGGTCTGGTCGCTTTCCAGGTACAGGCTGTTCCATTTGCCTACGGCTTTCGGCAGCCAGGTGACCGGTACGCTGCCGGCTTTGCACTTGTAGGTCTGGCCGCGCTGGACCCAGTCGGTGCACGGGCCCAGGGCGGCGCCCAACCAGGCGGCGATGGCCTTGTGGTCGACGTCGGCGTCCTTGAGGTAAATCTCGATATCAGGTTGGCGCATGGATGTTCCTCGTTGCGGGATTTTGAAAATCCATTCGCGGATTCGGTGTGGGCCCCGAGGCCCACAAAAATAATGGGTTATTGAAGCACGAAATAGTCGTAGCGCATCGACACAGTGACCAGCAGCGGTTCGGCGGCTTCGATCACCCGGGCCCGGCGTTCGGCACTGGCGCGCCAGCCGTGGGGCGTCATCGCCAGCAGGTTGGCGCGATCCTTGGGATCGGCCAGGCTGAGCTTGAACTCCAGGGTTTCGCTGTGTTGCAGGCTCATGCCCTGCGGCACCAGCGCCAGGTGCTTGTCGTCGGTGTACTCGCGCACTTCGTCGTACAAACGCTCACGCAGCTCCATCAGGTGGCCGCGGGTCGGGCCGACTTTCATCAAACCACCACCCGGGCTGAGCAGGCGCTTGGCCTCCAGCCAGTCCAGTGGGCTGAACACGCTGGCCAGGAACTGGCAACTGGCATCGGCCAACGGCACCCGGGCCATGCTGGCGATCAACCAGGTCACCGTGGGGTTGCGCTTGCAGGCGCGCTTGACCGCTTCCCTGGAAATATCCAGGGCATAACCATCGGCGCGCAGCAGGGCGTCGGCGATCTGTGCGGTGTAGTAACCCTCGCCACAGCCGATATCCAGCCAGCGCTGGGGTTTGCGTTCAGCGGCCAGTTCGGCCAGGCGCCTGGCCACCGGGGCGTAATGCCCGGCGTTGAGGAAGTCGCGGCGCGCTTCCACCATCGCCAGGTTGTCGCCTGGGTCACGGCTGTTCTTGTGCTGCACCGGCAACAGGTTCAGGTAACCCTGGCGCGCCCGGTCGAAACGGTGCCCGGCCGGGCAGGCTACGCCGTTGTCCACTTCATGGAGCGGTGCGCTGCAAATGGGGCAAGCGAGCATCAGGCGAGCAACTTGATCAGGGTCTGGTAGTAGATTTCGGTCAGCACATCGAGGTCGCTGGCGAGGATGCGCTCGTTGACCTGATGGATCGTCGCGTTGACCGGGCCCAGCTCCACCACCTGAGTGCCGAGGGTCGCGATGAAGCGCCCATCGGAGGTGCCGCCGCTGGTGGACGCCTGGGTCTCGCGACCGGTGACGGCCTTGATGCTGGCGGAGACCGCATCGAGCAACGCGCCCGGTTCGGTGAGGAACGGCAGGCCCGACAGCGCCCACTCCACATGCCAGTCCAGGCCATGCTTGTCGAGAATCGCCGCGACCCGCTGCTGCAGGCCTTCGACGGTGGACTCGGTGGAGAAGCGGAAGTTGAACACCGCCGTCAGGTCGCCCGGGATCACGTTGGTGGCGCCGGTGCCGGAGTTGAGGTTGGAAATCTGGAAGCTGGTAGGCGGGAAGAAGGTGTTGCCATCGTCCCAGTGCTCGGCGGCCAGTTCGGCCAGGGCCGGAGCGGCCAGGTGGATCGGGTTCTTCGCCAGGTGCGGGTAGGCCACATGGCCTTGCACGCCGCGCACGGTCAGGGTGGCGCCGAGGGAGCCGCGACGGCCGTTCTTGACCACGTCGCCCACCAGGGTGGTGCTCGACGGTTCGCCGACGATGCACCAGTCCAGGCGCTCCTTGCGGGCTGCCAGGCGTTCGATCACGGCCTTGGTGCCGTGGTGCGCCGGGCCTTCTTCGTCACTGGTGATCAGGAATGCGACCGAACCCTTGTGGTCCGGGTAGTCGGTCACAAATCGCTCGGAAGCGACCAGCATCGCCGCCAGGCTGCCTTTCATGTCGGCTGCGCCACGGCCGCAGAGCATGCCGTTTTCATCGATCAGCGCGTCGAACGGGTCGTTCTGCCAGGCCTTGACCGGGCCGGTCGGCACCACGTCGGTGTGGCCGGCGAAGCACAATACCGGGCCTTCGTGTTTGCCGTGGGTGGCCCAGAAGTTATCCACATCCTCGATGCGCATCGGCTCAAGCGCAAAACCGGCGTCGCCCAGGCGCTGCATCATCAGCTTCTGGCAATCGGCGTCGACCGGCGTCACCGACGGGCGGCGGATCAGGTCGATAGCGAGTTGGAGGGTCGGCGAAAGGTCGGCGTGGGCCGTCATGTAAAAACTCCAGAAGCATGTCAGGGCGCAAGGCTTATGTGGGAGGGGGGCTTGTGTGGGAGCGGGCTTGCTCGCGAATGCGCCGGGTCAGTTCATACATTGTTGACTGACACTCCGCATTCGCGAGCAAGCCCGCTCCACACAAAGCAATGGCCTGGGCCAAGTCTCACAAAATGGCCGTTATCTTATAGCAAAACGGCGGCCAGAGGCCGCCGTTTAGTGCATTGCGCAGGATTTTAAGCAGCGGCCACAGGCTCTTGCTTCGGTGCCGGTTTCGGCAGCGACGACAGGAACGCCATGATCAGCGCCGCCACATACGGCAGCGACTGCACCAGCAACATCACCACCCAGAAGCGCATGTCATTGCTCGGCAGGCCCTGCACCAGGTAAATCCCCAGTGCCGCACCCCACAACAGCAGCATGATGAACATCTCTTCCCGGGCTTCGGAGATCGCCACCCAGAAACCGTGGTTATCGGCGTTCTTCGGTGTACGGAAGAACGGAATGCTGGTGGTGAAGAACCCGTACAGCACCGCCTTGGCGATGGTGTGCGACAACGCCAGCCCGGCCAGTGCCGCGCAGAACGCATCTTTCAGGTTCACACCCACCGCACGACGGTAGAGGAAGATGATCTTGCCGACCTTGAACACGAACAACGCCAGTGGCGGAATCGCGAAAATCAGCAGCGGCGGGTCAACCCGCGTCGGCACGATAATCATCGCCGCCGACCACAACAAGGCGCCCACGGTGAAGAAGATGTTCATGCCGTCGGCCACCCACGGCAACCATCCCGCGAGGAAGTGGTAGCGCTGGCCACGGGTCAGCTCGGTGTCCTTGCCGCGCAAGAGGCTCGCAGTGTGGCGCTTGATGATCTGGATCGCGCCGTAGGCCCAGCGGAAACGCTGTTTCTTGAAGTCGATAAAGGTATCGGGCATCAGGCCCTTGCCGTAGCTGTCGTGGTAGTACGCCGCCGACAGGCCCTTCTCGAAGACCCGCAGGCCCAGCTCGGCATCCTCACAGATGCACCAGTCGGCCCAGCCCAGCTCTTCCAGCACCGAGCGACGGGTCATGGTCATGGTGCCGTGCTGGATGATCGCGTCACGGTCGTTGCGGGTGACCATGCCGATATGGAAGAAGCCTTTGTATTCCGCGTAGCAGAGCTTCTTGAAGGTGCTTTCGTTCTGGTCGCGATAATCCTGTGGCGACTGCACCACGGCGATTTTCGGATCGGCGAAGTGCGGCACCATGTGCTTGAGCCAGTTTGGCGACACGCAGTAATCGGAGTCGATCACCGCGATCACTTCGGCATCCTTGGCGGTGTGCGGGATCAGGTAGTTCAGTGCGCCGCCCTTGAAACCGGCCAGGGGCGAGACGTGGAAGAACTTGAAGCGCGGGCCGAGGGTTTCGCAGTAGTCGCGCACCGGCTCCCACACGGCCGGGTCCTTGGTGTTGTTGTCGATGATCAGGACTTCGTAGTCCGGATAATCGAGGGCGGCCAGGGCGTCGAGGGTCTGTTTGACCATCTCCGGCGGCTCGTTGTAGCACGGCACGTGGATCGAGACTTTCGGGCGGTAGTCCGAATCCCCTTCAACCGGCAGGAATTCACGCCGGCGTTTGTGGGTCCAGACTGCTTCGGCCAGCTCATGGGCTTCGGTCAGCAACACGATAAATACGCCCAGGGCGCCGAGTGCCAGCAGGAAGCCCACCGTCAAGCTGAACCAGGTGCTGTATTGCTGGCTGTAGTCATAACCGATCCACACCAATACCGACCCGCATAGGAACGCGATAAAGGTCAGGAACGTACGGCCGCGCTGGCGCAGGGCCGAGCCGTCGATCATCAGCAGGGTCAGGGACAGCAGCGCAAGCACCACCGAGCCGATCGCCAGCACTCGCCATTGCGGAATCGCGACCACCGGGCCATCAAAGTTGAATTTCTGCTGGCGTGCGGCGTTGAACACGCCCCAATAGGCGCCTACAGAGCCTTCGTCGCTGGCTTTCCATGGCTGGTCAAACGCTTCGATCACGAAGTAGTTGTAGCCCTGGCGGTTCAGCGTGTTAACCAGCGTGCGCAGGTAAATCGCCTGGTCGGCGGGGGAGGCGTCAGCACCGCCACGCATCCGGCCGTTGCTCGGCCAGCCAACCTCCGACAGCAACAGCGGCTTTTTCGGGAAGGTCTTCTTCAGGTCCCGTGCGCGATCGAGTACGAACTGGCCGGCCTTGTCCACCGGGATATGTTCCCAGTACGGCAGGATGTGCGCGGCGATCAGGTCGACGTGCTTGGCCAGTTGCGGGTTGTGTTCCCAGATGTGCCATTGCTCGGAGGTGGTTACGGGCACCTTGACGGCGGCCCGTACCCGATCCAGCAGCACGATCAGCGCTTCCGGAGTGATTTCCTCGCGGAACAGCGCCTCGTTGCCCACCACTACCCGCACTACGCTGCGGGAGCTGTTGGCGATTTCGATGGCGCGCTGGATCTCGCGCTCGTTGCGCTCGAGGTCCGGACTGATCCAGATCCCCAGGGTCACCCGCAGGCCGAATTCTTCCGCCAGCTTGGGGATATCCCCCAGGGTGCCGTCGACCGAGTAGGTACGGATGTTGTCCGTCAGCTTGCTCATGATCGCAAGGTCCTGACGCATTTGATCGTCGGTCGGATACTGGTCTTTCTGTGGGTACTGGCCTTGCTGGAACGGCGAGTACGAAAAACCGGAGATCTGCTCGGGCCAGTTAGGGGCATTGACCGGGCGGTTGATCAGCGCCCAGAAGCCGGTGAACAGCGCGGCAATTGCCAGCACCACCACCAGGTTGAGTCCAAATTTACGCGATGACATGGCTATTTCGGGTTCCAAAGGGTGTGGAACGAAAAGAGGTGTCGGCCTGCGCCGAACGGCGCGCATCCTACACTGGCCTTTCACCGACCGTACAGCAAGCCGGGAAAAACCGGACATTGGGCAGTGCAACTCGTCGTAAGTTCTCTTACTTGTAGCTTGTAGTTTAAAACTTGTCGCTGTGTAGCCCTATAATGCGCGCCGGTTTTTGGGGTAATGGTCATGAGTACAGAAGATCCACGGTTTGCCGGCGTCGCCCGCTTGTATGGCATTGAAGGCCTGGAGCGCCTGAAGGCGGCCCATGTGGCCATCGTCGGCGTGGGCGGGGTGGGTTCGTGGGCGGCGGAAGCCATCGCTCGCTGCGGCGTGGGCGAGATTTCGCTGTTTGACCTCGATGATGTATGCGTCAGCAACAGCAACCGTCAGTTGCATGCGCTGGACAGCACGGTGGGCAAGGCCAAGGTCGAGGTCATGGCCGAGCGCCTGAAAGGCATCAACCCGGATTGCACCGTGCACGCGGTGGCGGATTTCGTGACCCGCGAGACGATGGCCGAGTACATCACGCCCAATATCGATTGCGTGATCGACTGCATCGACAGTGTGAACGCCAAGGCCGCACTGATTGCCTGGTGCAAGCGGCGCAAGATCCAGATCATCACCACCGGCGGCGCGGGCGGGCAGATTGATCCGACGTTGATTCAGGTGTGTGACTTGAACCGTACGTTCAATGACCCGCTGGCGTCGAAGGTGCGCTCCACGTTGCGTCGCGATTATGGCTTCTCCCGCACTGTGACCCGCCATTACAGCGTGCCCTGCGTGTTCTCCACCGAACAGCTGCGTTACCCGAAGCCGGACGGCAGCATCTGTTTGCAGAAGAGTTTTGTCGGGGATGGCGTGAAGCTGGACTGCGCCGGCGGGTTTGGCGCGGTGATGATGGTGACTGCGACCTTCGGCATGGTGGCCGCGACCAAGGCGGTGGACAAGATAGTGGCCGGGGTGCGCCGGCCTGCTGACAGGGTCAAGGCCCCTTAGATCTCAGTCTGGAATGAAGATCAAAATGTGGGAGCGGGCTTGCTCGCGAAAGCGGTGTATCAGTCGACATCTCCGGTGACTGGCACGCCGCCTTCGCGAGCAAGCCCGCTCCCACATTTAGTTTTGTGTGAGGCTCAGATGCCGCATGCGCTGCAGCACCGCATTCAACCCATTGCTGCGCGACGGCGATAACTGCCGCGACAGGCCCAGTTGCTCAAACCAGCCGGGCAAGTCGACGGCTTGCAGTTCGGCGGCAGACACACCGTTGACCCGCGCCAGCAACAACGCCACCAGCCCGCGTATCAGCCGTGCATCGCTGCTGGCGGCAAACTGCCAATGCCCATCCTGCAAGCGCCCCACCAGCCACACCAGGCTTTCACAGCCCTGCACCAGGTTGGCGTCGACCTTGTCTTCATCCGGCAAGGCGGGCAGCCGCTCGCCCCATTGCATCAGCAGGCGGGCTCGTTGCTCCCAACTGCCGACCGCCTGGAACGCTTCCAGCGCGACAACTGCCTCAGTCGGCAAGCTCATCGCAACATATCCAGGGCTTGATCCAGCGCTTCAAAAAAGCGCTCCAGGTCATCGGAGTCGTTGTACAGCGCCAATGACACCCGAATCGCCCCCGACAATCCCATCTGCTTGAGCAGCGGCATCGCACAATGATGGCCGGCGCGCACCGCAATCCCTTGTTCGGTCAGCAAGTGGGCGAGGTCGGCGTTGTGCACGCCTTCCACCACGAAGCTGGCCAGGGCGACGTGCGGCGACCCCAGCAAGCGCACGCCATTGCGCGCTTGCAAGCCACGCAACAGGTAGTCGTGCAGGGCGGCTTCGTGAGCCGTCACCGCCTGCTGGTCCAGGGAACTCAGGTAATCCAGGGTTGCCCCCAGGCCGATCACGCTGGCGATCGGCGGAGTCCCGGCTTCGAAACCGAGGGGCGCCGGGCGGAAACTGGCGCTTTGATAATCAGCCTGCTGCACCATCTCGCCCCCAAACTGCCAGTGGCGCAGGTGATGCAGGGCTTCGGTGCGGCCATACAGCACGCCGACGCCGTCCGGCCCATAGAGTTTATGGCTGGAAAACACGTAGAAGTCGCAGCCCAGGGCCTGCATATCATGGCGACCATGCACGATGCCCTGGGCGCCATCGACCACCGTCAGTGCATCGTGGGCCTTGGCCAGCGCCAGCAGTTGCGGCAACGGCTGCCAGGCGCCAAGTACGTTGGACAGTTGGCTCACCGCCAGCAGGCGGGTGCGCGGGCCGATCAGTTGGGCGGCGGCTTGCAGGTCGATCAAGCCGCCAGCGTCAAGCGGCAGTACCACCAGCGCCAGCTCGCGACGCTTGGCCAGTTGCTGCCACGGCAGCAGGTTGGCGTGGTGCTCCAGGGCGCTGATGACAATCTCGTCGCCCGGGTTGAATAGGTGCTCAAGGCCATAAGCCAGGAGGTTCAGCGCCGATGTCGCGCCGTGGGTGAAGATGATTTGCCCCTCGTCACCGACGTTCAGCCACTGTGCCACCTTGCTGCGACTGTCCTCGAAAGCCTGGGTCGCGTGGGCGCCCGGCAAATGCTGGGCACGGTGCACATTGGCTGCGCCATTGGCGTAGTAATGGCTGATGGCGTCCAGCAGGGCTTGAGGTTTTTGCGTGGTGGCGGCGTTGTCCAGATAGGTCTGGTCTTGCCGTTGCAGGGTGGCGATGGCCGGAAAATCGGCGCGCCAGGGAGAGGGCACAAGCATGGTGATCAAGACTCGTATAAACGGCCCGCACCGGTCAGGCGCGGGCCGTTAGTGGCATCGAGTCGCTGCTTAGTTGTGAGCGTGCAGCGCTGCGTTCAGTTCGATGGCCGATTTGTGGGTTTTGCACTCCACGGCACCGGTCTCGGAGTTGCGGCGGAACAGCAGGTCCGGTTGGCCGGCCAGCTCGCGGGCCTTGACCACCTTGACCAGCTGGTTCTGCTCGTCCAGCAGCGCAACCTTGGTGCCGGCTGTCACGTACAGGCCCGACTCCACGGTGTTGCGGTCGCCCAACGGGATACCGATACCGGCGTTGGCGCCGATCAGGCAGCCTTCGCCGACCTTGATCACGATGTTGCCGCCACCCGACAGGGTGCCCATGGTGGAGCAACCGCCGCCCAGGTCCGAACCCTTGCCGACGAACACGCCAGCCGACACGCGGCCTTCGATCATGCCCGGGCCTTCGGTACCGGCGTTGAAGTTGACGAAACCTTCGTGCATCACGGTGGTGCCTTCGCCTACGTAGGCGCCCAGGCGGATCCGCGCGGCATCAGCGATACGCACGCCGCTCGGCACCACGTAGTCGGTCATCTTCGGGAACTTGTCCACCGAGAACACTTCCAGCAGGTCGCCACGCAGGCGCGCTTCCAGTTGACGCTCGGCCAGCTCATTGATGTCGATTGCGCCCTGGCTGGTCCAGGCCACGTTCGGCAACTGCGGGAACACACCGGCCAGGCTCAGGCCGTGAGGCTTGACCAGGCGATGGGACAGCAGGTGCAGCTTGAGGTAGGCCTCAGGCGTGGAGGTCAGTGCGGCGTCTTCGGCCAGCAGGGTGGCGACCAGCGGCGTGTGGCTTTCAGCCAGGCGGCTCAACAGGGCGGCTTGGGCAGCGTCGACGCCCTTGAGCGCGTCAGCCAGTTGCAGGGCCTGGGTGACGGTGAAAGTGATCGCCTGGTTGCCTTCGGTGTAACCGAGGATCGGCGCGATGGCCGCGATGATTTCAGCCGATGGATTGAGCAGCGGTTGTGCGTAAAACACTTCCAGCCAAGCACCTTGGCGGTTCTGAGTGCCGACGCCGAAGCCCAGGCTGAACAGGGAATTGGACATGCTGTTACCTCTACAGAAATGGAGTGGGCTGGCCTACTTGAGGGCCGCCGAATAGCTATCTGGCTTGAAGCCAATCAGGGTTTTGTCACCGAGATCAAGCACCGGGCGCTTGATCATCGAGGGTTGCGCGAGCATCAATTCAATGGCTTTCGCTTGGTCGAGATCGGCTTTGCGTTCGTCTTCGAGTTTGCGAAAGGTGGTGCCCGCACGGTTCAAAACCACCTGCCAACCGTGCTCATTGCACCATTGGGTCAAGTGTTCGCGGTCGATACCGGCCGTCTTGTAGTCATGAAACTCATACTGGATAGCGTGCTCATCGAGCCAGGTGCGCGCCTTTTTCATGGTGTCGCAGGCTTTGATGCCGAAAAGGTGCAACGTTTTGCTTGAAGCGGTCAAGGAATTGCCCCCCTTTGGGCTCACGCAGATTAAAGGTCACGGATTATGCCATGGCCAGCGGCTTTCGGCGCCGCTCGTCACACTTACGTTTTGCTCGTGTGCGACTTTTGTGCAAAGGCCATCGCGCAGCATAGGCGGCTAATATGGCACTTCAACGGCGAGTTGTTGCCTGATGTGTGTTGTTGCAAGTTGATTGTCTGGGAATCCCGCGTTATGCAAACCGCCTACACCGTACTTATCCTGCTGATGCTGGTCAGCGTTTCGCGCCTTGTCGGGCGTGTGATCCCACTGCCGTTACCACTCGTGCAGATCGCCGCCGGTGCGTTGCTGGCCTGGCCGACCCTGGGGCTGCATGTCGCCCTGGACCCTGAGTTGTTTCTTTTCCTGTTTCTGCCGCCGCTGCTGTTCTCTGATGGCTGGCGCATGCCCAAGCGTGAATTGTGGCGCCTGCGCGGGCCGATCCTGACGCTGGCGGTGGGGTTGGTGCTGTTTACGGTGGTGGGGGCCGGTTACTTCATTCACTGGTTGTTGCCGAGTATTCCCCTGCCGGTGGCCTTCGCCCTGGCGGCCGTGTTGTCGCCGACGGATGCCGTGGCGGTGTCAGCCATTTCCCAGAACCGCTTGCCGACGCCACTGATGCACATGCTCCAGGGCGAGGCGTTGATGAATGATGCCTCGGGCCTGGTGACCTTCAAGTTCGCCCTGGCGGCGGCGCTGACCGGCGTGTTCTCGCTGGCGGATGCGAGCCTCACCTTTGTGCTGGTGGCCGTGGGTGGGCTGGCGGTCGGTGTGGCGTTGAGCTGGCTGGTCGGCCGCCTGCGTGCCTGGATGATCGCCCGGGGCTGGGACGACCCGGCGACGCACGTGGTGTTCATGTTGTTGCTGCCATTCGCCGCCTACGTGCTGGCGGAACGCCTTGGCGCCTCGGGCATCCTGTCGGCGGTGGCTGCGGGCATGATGCAAAGCTGGCTCGACCTGCTGCCGCGCCAGACCAGCACCCGGTTGCTCAACCGCAGCGTCTGGTCGCTGCTGGAGTTTGCGTTCAACGGCTTGATCTTCCTGCTGCTGGGCCTGCAACTGCCTGACATCATCAAGGCGGTGGTCAGTCACGAGCCGACGCTGTGGCCGACCTTGTTGTATCGCTGCCTGGACGTGATCGCGATTTTCCTGGTGCTGGTGGTGTTGCGGTTTATCTGGGTGCAAAGCATCTGGCGACTGTCGGGTTTATTGCGCCGGATTCGTGGGAAAAGTGAGCTGACGCTGGTGCCCACCGCGCGGTCCTGCTGGTTGCTGACCGTCGGTGGCGTACGCGGTGCCGTGACCCTGGCGGGTGTGATGTCGGTACCGTTACTGCTTGCGCCGGGGCAGGATTTTCCCGAGCGCGACCTGCTGATCTTCATCGCCGCCGGTGTGATCCTGCTTTCGCTCGTCGCGGCCTGCATCGCTTTGCCGCTGCTGTTGCGCGGCATCGAGAAGAGCCCGGATGAGAAACGCCACAATGAAGTGCGCGAGGCCTGGAAGAAGACCGCCGTGGCTGCTATCCATGCCCTGGAAGCCGAAGAACCCGCTGAAGCTGCACCCCAGGATGCCGCCCAGGCAGCCTTGGCCACCGAGCTCAAGGCGCGGTTGATGTCGGAGTATCGTCATCAACTGGAAGTGTTCAACGATTCGGCCGAAGCCCAGGCGCTGGCGTTGCAGATGGATCAACTGGAGCGCAAGTTGCGGCTCAAGGCCCTGCGGGCGCAGCGTCTGGAACTGTATAGCCTGAGCCGTCACCATCAGATTGGTGATGATGTGCTACGGGAGGTGTTGGCGGATCTGGATATGAGCGAGGCGAATCTGGGTCATATCAAATAACACCGCGGTGCTTGCTTGTGGCGAGGGAGCTTGC
>NZ_JACARS010000060.1:11457-51090 GCF_013386485.1 Pseudomonas sp. P7758
GCAAGCTCCCTCGCCACATTCAGCGCAGTTATTTATTGCGGGTAATAAAGTCGCGAATCCGCGTCGCCGCTTCCACGCACTCCGCCAGCGGCGCGACCAGCGCCAGGCGCACACGCCCGGCGCCCGGGTTGACCCCGTCCACTTCCCGCGACAGGTACGAGCCCGGTACCACGGTCACGTGTTCTTCCACGAACAAGTCCCGGCAGAACGCCGCATCGTCGCCCTCCACATTCGGCCACAGGTAGAAGCCGCCGTCCGGGTTTTGCACGTCCAGCACCGGCTTCAGGATCGCCAGCACGGCATCGAACTTTTCCCGGTACAGATCACGGTTGGCCTGCACGTGGGCTTCGTCCTGCCAGGCAGCAATGCTCGCCAGTTGGGTTTGCACCGGCATCGCGCAACCGTGGTAGGTGCGGTACAGCAGGAAGCCCTTGAGGATATCGGCATCGCCGGCCACAAAGCCCGAACGCAGGCCCGGCAGGTTGGAGCGCTTGGACAGGCTGTGGAACACCACGCAACGCTTGAAGTCCTGGCGGCCCAGTTCCACGCAGGCGCTGAGCAGGCCTGGCGGCGGGGTTTGTTCGTCGAAGTACAGCTCGCTGTAGCACTCGTCGGCGGCGATCACGAAGTCGTATTCGTCTGCCAGGGCGATCAGCTTTTTCAGGGTGTCGACGGGAATCAGTGCACCGGTGGGGTTGCCTGGCGAGCACAGGAACAGGATCTGGCAGCGTTTCCAGATGTCGGGCGATACGGCGTCGAAATCCGGGTTGAAGCCGTTTTCATCCAGGCACGGCAGGTAGTGCGGCTTGGCCCCGGCGAGGAACGCCGCGCCTTCGTAGATCTGGTAGAACGGGTTCGGGCTGACCACCAGCGCGTCGTCGCCACGGTTGACCACGGTCTGGGTGAAGGCGAACAGCGCTTCACGGGTGCCGTTCACCGGCAGGATATTGCGCGCCGGGTCCAGCCAGCCCGTGGGCACGCTGAAGCGACGTTCGCACCAGGCGCCAATGGCTTCGCGCAGGGCGGGAATGCCCAGGGTGGTGGGGTACACCGCCATCTGGTCCAGGTTGTTGGCCAGCGCCTCGGCGACAAACTGCGGGGATTTGTGCTTCGGCTCACCGATGGACAGGGCGATGGGGCGTTTGTCCGGGTTCGGCGTGACGCTGCCCAGCAGGACGCGCAATTTCTCGAACGGGTAGGGCTGCAGCTGGTTCAGGGCGTTGTTCATCGATAAATCTCGTTCAATTCATTGGAAGCTGAAAATGGGCGGTCGGTCAGATGCTCAAGCGTGACATCTCGACGCCGGTCTCCTGATTGACGCTCAACTGCTGGACGATGGCTTCCTGCAAGCGTCGGCACAGTTCAGGGTCGGAAAGCGGCTGGTTGTCGGCATCGGTAATGAAGAACACGTCTTCCACCCGCTCGCCCAGGGTCGCAATCTTGGCGTTCTGCAACGACAGGTCGAACTCCAGGAATATCGTGCCGATCCGTGCCAGCAGGCCCGGGCGGTCCGGCGCGCTGAGTTCCAGCACCGTCACCGGGCGCTGGGCGTCGTTGTGGATGGTCACCTCGGGGGCAAAAGCAAAGTGCTTGAGCTGGCGCGGCACCCGACGCTGGATGATGGTCGGGTAGTCGTCAGGATTGCGCAGCGCGTCGGTCAGGCCTTTGCGGATCTTTTTCACCCGCTCCGGGTTGTCGCCGATGGACTCGCCTTCTGTGTCGAGCACGATGTAGGTGTCGAGGGTGAACTGGCTGCTGGAGGTGATGACCCGGGCGTCGTGAATGTTCAGGTTGAGCTGGTCCATCGCCGCCACGGTCACGGCGAAGAAGTCGTGCTGGTCGGGCGCGTAGATGAAGATCTGGGTGCCACCCTCGAACTCGCGCTGGGTGGTTTCCTTGATCAGCACCAGTGGGCCGCCATCGGCCGGCTGCTGCAGGATCGCGTCGCTGTGCCAGGCCACGTCGCCGGCGGTGTGGCGCAGGAAGTAGTCGTCTCCCAGTTGCGACCAGAGTTGCTCGACGTCGTCCGGGTCATTGCCGCCACGCACCAGAATATCCAGGGCCGCGCTTTGGGTGCGGCGGATCTGTTCTTCGCGGTCCACCGGGTTCTCCAGGCCGCGACGCAGCGCGCGCTTGGTCTCGGTGTAGAGCTGGCGCAACAGGCTGGCGCGCCAGGAGTTCCACAGCGTCGGGTTGGTGGCGTTGATGTCGGACACGGTGAGCACGTACAGGTAGTCGAGGCGGGTTTCATCGCCGACGGCCTGGGCAAAATCGTGGATCACCTGCGGGTCGGACAAGTCCTTGCGCTGGGCGGTGGTGGACATCACCAGGTGGTTCTGCACCAGCCACACGATCAGGCGGCTGTCCCACAGCGGCAACTGGTGACGCTGGCAGAACGCTTCGGCGTCCACTGCGCCAATTTCCGAGTGATCACCGTGCCGGCCCTTGCCGATGTCGTGGTACAGGCCGGCGAGGTAGATCAATTCCGGCTTGGGCAGACGCGCCATGAGCTTGCTGGCCAGCGGGAATTTCTCTGACGCCTGGGTGTACTGCAACTTACGCAGGTGCTTGATCAGGTTCAGGGTGTGGGCGTCCACCGTGTAGATGTGGAACAGGTCGTGCTGCATCTGCCCGACGATAAAGCCGAACTCCGGCAGGTAGCGCCCCAGGATCCCGTAGCGGTTCATGCGCCGCAGGTTGCGGTGGATGCCGATCTTGCACTTGAACAGCTCGATAAACAGGCTGGTATTGCGGATGTCGTGGCGGAAATCGTCGTCGATCAGGTGACGGTTTTCCCGCAGCAGGCGAATGGTGTCGGCGCGTACGCCCTTGATTTCCGGCTGCTGGGCCATCAACACGAAGATTTCCAGCATGGCGAACGGCGTGCGTTTGAACACGTTGTCGTTGCGTGCCTCGATATAACCATCGTGGAGCTGGAAGCGCGCGTTGATCGGCTGCGGCGGTGCTTCGTCTTCCGGGGCCAGGATCACTTCTTCGAAGTGCTGGATGATCAGGTCGCTGAGCTGGGCAATGCTCATCACCACGCGGTAGTACTGCTGCATGAAACTTTCGATGCTGGTCTTCGCGTCTTCGCCTTCAAACCCCAACAGGGTGGCGATGGAGCGCTGGTGGTCGAACAGCAGGCGGTCTTCGGAGCGCCCGGCCAGCATGTGCAGCGCGTAGCGCACTTTCCAGAGGAATTCCTGGGAGGAGGCCAGCAGGGCGTTTTCGCTCTCCACCAGGAAGCCTTCCCCGGCCAGGGCGCGCAGGTTCAGGGTGCCGTACTGGCGACGGGCGACCCACAAAATCGTCTGGATGTCCCGCAGCCCGCCCGGGGAGCCTTTGACGTTGGGTTCCAGGTTGTATTCGGTGTCGTTGTACTTGTGGTGCCGGGCTTTCTGCTCGGCACGCTTGGCCAGGAAGAAGTCCTTGCTTGGCCACATGTGCGCGGTGCTGGTGACTTCCAGCATGCGCTGGCGCAGGCGCTCGGGGCCGGCGATGGTGCGGCTTTCCATCAGGTTGGTGATCACCGTCAGGTCGGCGCGGGCTTCCTGGGCGCACTCGTCCACCGAGCGTACGCTTTGGCCGACTTCCAGGCCGATGTCCCACAACAGCGTCAGAAAACGCTCGATGGAGTCGCGAAAGATCTCGTGATCGGCGCTGTCCAGCAAAATCAGCAGGTCGATGTCGGAGTAGGGGTGCAGTTCGCCACGGCCGTAGCCGCCGACCGCCACCAGGGCGATATCGGCGTCTTCACTCCAGCTGAACTGTTCCCAGGCCTTTTGCAGGATGTTGTCGACGAACCAGGCGCGGTCCTCGATCAGCCGGCGGATATCGCGGCCGGTACGAAAGCGCCCGTCGAGCACCTCGCGGGCCTGACGAATGGCCTTCTTGAAGGCGGCGATGGGGCTGGCCTTCAGTGCCAGTTCCGCCTGGAACTGGCCACGGTCGAAGAGTTCGGGATCCACCTGGGGCATCGATCGGTTTTCCTTTCTATCTATGGGTCACAGCGTCGCTATTAGAAAACCGGTGCAAACATTACGCCGAAACGCGGGGAATCGTGTCGTCGGCACGCAGGGTGAAGATCTCGTAGCCGGTCTCGGTCACCAGCAGGGTGTGTTCCCACTGCGCCGAGAGCTTGCGGTCCTTGGTGATGGCGGTCCAGCCGTCGCCCAGCACCTTGGTGTCGGCCTTGCCCTGGTTGATCATCGGCTCGATGGTGAAGGTCATGCCTGCCTTGAGCTCCATGCCGGTGCCGGCGCGGCCGTAGTGCAGGATCTGTGGCTCTTCGTGGAACACCTTGCCGATGCCGTGGCCGCAGAACTCGCGCACCACCGAGAAGCCGTTCTTTTCAGCGTGCTTCTGGATGATTTCACCGATGTCGCCCAGGCGGCAGCCAGGCTTGACGATCTCGATGGCCTTGTACATGCATTCCTGGGTGACTTGCGACAGGCGCTCGGCCCAGACCGGCACGGTGCCGACGTGGAACATGCGGCTGGTGTCGCCGTGGTAGCCGTCCTTGATGACGGTGACGTCGATGTTCAGGGTGTCGCCGTCCTTCAGCGGCTTGTCGCCGGGAATCCCGTGGCACACCACGTGGTTGATCGAGGTGCAGATCGACTTGGGGAAACCCTTGTAGTTCAGCGGCGCAGGGATGGCCTTTTGCACGTCGACGATATAGTCGTGGCAAATGCGGTCCAGCGCTTCGGTGGTGACGCCGGGCTTGACGTGTTCGGCAATCATTTCCAGGACGTCGGCAGCCAGTTTGCCGGCAACACGCATGCCAGCGATATCTTCGGCGGTTTTGAGGGTTACGGTCATACAGGCTCTCTCTAGCGCGACGCGCTGAAATCAATACGGTTTACGGGTGTGCGACAAAAGGTTGCAGAATTCGCACAAGCCCAAAAAACGCGATTCTAGCAGACGCAAGGGTGAAACCATGAGCGTCTGGCGATCGCTTCTGTCTATAAGGATGGGGGCATTCTGGCTCTATTCAAAGGCTTAGGCAAAAGCGACTGACGGCAAATGTGATTGCGGGTTTCGTTTTTGCAAGCTCTGTGGTATAAAATGCGCCGCTTTCCGGGGATACCCCGCAAAGCTTAAATCCACACACGTGTCGACACGATGACCTGGGTGCCGGAGGCGAATGCCGCTGGTTGGTCATTGGGATACGTGGAGGCCAAACCCGACTTATTAAGGAACTATCATGTCCCAAGTCAACATGCGCGATATGCTGAAGGCCGGTGTGCACTTCGGTCACCAGACCCGTTACTGGAACCCGAAAATGGGTAAATACATTTTCGGCGCGCGTAACAAGATCCACATCATCAACCTTGAAAAAACCCTGCCAATGTTCAACGAAGCTCTGACTTTCGTAGAGCGCCTGGCCCAGGGCAAAAACAAGATTCTGTTCGTCGGCACCAAGCGTTCCGCTGGCAAGATCGTTGCTGAAGAAGCAGCACGTTGCGGTTCGCCGTACGTCGATCACCGCTGGTTGGGCGGCATGCTGACCAACTTCAAAACCATCCGTGCTTCCATCAAGCGTCTGCGTGACCTTGAAGTGCAAGCCGAAGACGGTACTTTCGCCAAGCTGACCAAGAAAGAGGCGCTGATGCGCACTCGCGACCTGGAAAAGCTCGATCGTTCCCTGGGTGGTATCAAGGACATGGGCGGTCTGCCTGACGCACTGTTCGTTATCGACGTTGATCACGAGCGCATCGCGATCACCGAAGCCAACAAGCTGGGCATCCCGGTTATCGGCGTAGTCGATACCAACAGCAGCCCGGAAGGCGTTGACTACATCATCCCAGGCAACGATGACGCAATCCGCGCTATCCAGCTGTACATGGGTTCGATGGCTGACGCTGTAATCCGTGGTCGCAACCACGTTGCTGGCGGTACCGAGCAGTTCGTTGAAGAAGCTCCGGTAGCTGCAGCTGAGTAACTGACGCCTTGGCGTTGACTCAGTAAGCAAAAAGGGGGCTTGGCCCCCTTTTTGCCACCTCGAAAACCATTTGTCGGCAGCGCAGCTACAACATTTGTAACGTGCAGCGGCCTACAAGGGTGGTTCGGGAAGAATTGATCGCCCGTTCAATCGGGTGGAATGGTTGAAAACCTATCCAAGAGGATTTTGAAAATGGCAGAGATTACTGCAGCGTTGGTTAAAGAACTGCGTGAGCGTACCGGCGAAGGCATGATGGATTGCAAAAAGGCCTTGACCAAGGCCGGCGGCGACATCGAAAAAGCCATTGATGACATGCGTGCTTCGGGCGCCATCAAGGCTGCCAAGAAAGCAGGCAACGTCGCTGCTGAAGGCGCCATCGCAATCAAGGAAGACGGCAAATCGGCCGTTATCCTGGAAGTTAACTCGCAGACCGACTTCCTGGCCCTGCAAGACGACTTCAAGAACTTCGTCGCTGCCAGCGTTGAAAAAGCATTCGCTGACAAGCTGACCGACGCCGCTCCGCTGATCGAAGCTCAAGAAGCTGATCGTCTGGTTCTGGTGGGTAAAGTAGGCGAGAACGTTAACATTCGTCGCCTGACCCGCGTTGAAGGTGACGTTGTGGGTGCTTACCTGCACGGCAACAAGATCGGTGTTGTGGTTGCCCTGAAAGGCGGCAACGTTGAACTGGCCAAAGACATCGCTATGCACGTAGCGGCCAGCAACCCTGAATTCCTGCTGCCATCGGAAGTTTCTGCTGAAGCCATCGAACGCG
Source organism: Pseudomonas sp. P7758 (assembly GCF_013386485.1). Classification (NCBI taxonomy): domain Bacteria; kingdom Pseudomonadati; phylum Pseudomonadota; class Gammaproteobacteria; order Pseudomonadales; family Pseudomonadaceae; genus Pseudomonas; species Pseudomonas sp. P7758. The sequence continues at coordinate 18,174 of NZ_JACARS010000060.1, forward strand.
AGAAAGCCGTGTTCCTGCAGCTGAACGAAGAGAAAATCAAAGGCAAGCCTGAAAACATCGTTGAAAACATGGTCAAGGGCCGTATCAGCAAGTTCCTGGCTGAGGCTTCCCTGGTTGAGCAGGCGTTCGTCAAGAACCCTGAAATCAAGGTTGGCGAACTGGCCAAGAAAGCCGGTGCTGAAATCGTTTCCTTCACCTACTACAAAGTAGGCGACGGCATCGAGAAGCCGGTCGACAACTTCGCTGAAGAAGTTGCTGCCCAGCTGGCTGCCACCAAGAAGTAAGACAGTTTTTAACTGTCGCCCAAAAGAGGCTGCCCGCTTACGCGCGCAGCCTCTTTTCAAATGGGGTGATCGATTTTTATTGGTTTCCCTTTGGAACTGGCTTACAAAGCCGTGTTCCGATGGCGCTGTGACAGCGTCAAGCTAGAGTGAACGCAGGCCGTAAACGGCTTGCCAAGAATTTTCAAAAAATACGCCGCAGGAGAGATTCGCAATGGCTCAGCAGGGCAGTGGTCATCAGGCTCGCTATAAACGCATTCTACTCAAGCTTAGCGGCGAGGCCCTGATGGGCTCGGAAGAGTTTGGGATCGATCCCAAAGTACTCGATCGCATGGCGCTGGAAGTCGGCCAACTGGTCGGTATCGGTGTCCAGGTCGGTCTGGTGATCGGCGGCGGCAACCTGTTCCGTGGCGCGGCACTCAGCGCTGCCGGCATGGATCGGGTGACAGGCGACCACATGGGCATGCTGGCCACTGTGATGAACGCCCTGGCCATGCGTGATGCGCTGGAGCGCGCCAATATCACCGCGATCGTGATGTCGGCTATTTCCATGGTTGGCGTAACGGATCACTATGATCGTCGCAAGGCCATGCGTCACCTGGATGCCAAGGAAGTCGTGATTTTTGCGGCCGGTACCGGCAACCCATTCTTTACCACCGATTCGGCAGCTTGCCTGCGTGGTATCGAGATCAACGCGGACGTGGTACTCAAGGCCACCAAGGTTGACGGTGTCTACACCGCAGACCCATTCAAAGACCCGCATGCCGAGAAGTTCGATCATCTGACTTATGATGAAGTACTGGATCGCAAGCTGGGCGTGATGGACCTGACGGCAATTTGCTTGTGCCGCGACCACAAGATGCCGCTGCGCGTATTTAACATGAACAAGCCCGGCGCCCTGCTGAACATCGTACACGGCGGCGCGGAAGGGACTCTGATCGAGGAAATCGAACAATGATCAACGAAATCAAAAAAGACGCTCAAGAGCGCATGCAAAAATCCCTGGAATCCCTGAACCATGCGTTTGGCCAGATTCGTACCGGCAAGGCCCACCCAAGCATCCTGGGCAGCGTGATGGTGCCTTACTACGGCGCTGATACCTCGATCACCCAAGTGGCCAACATCACTGTAAAAGATTCGCGCACCCTGCAAGTCGTTGCTTTCGAGCGCAACATGCTCGGCGCCGTCGACAAGGCCATCCAGAGCGCCGGTTTGAACCTCAATCCGACCAACCTGGGCGAATTGCTGCTGATCTCCATGCCTGCCCTGACCGAAGAAACCCGCAAGGGCTTCACCAAGCAGGCGCGCAGTGCAGCAGAAGACGCACGTGTTGCCGTGCGCAACATCCGTCGTGATGCCTTGGGTGACCTGAAGAAGCTGGTCAAGGACAAGGAAATCAGCGAAGACGAAGAGCGCCGTGCCGTTGCTGATATCGACAAGCTGACTAAAGATGCCGAGGCCCAGATCACCAAGGCCACGGAAGATAAAGAAAAGGACCTGATGGCCGTATAAGGGGTCAGGACGCCTTCATGGAAAAGACCAAGCAGACTGTGCCCTCCGTGGTGCCGCGCCATGTCGCGATCATCATGGACGGGAATAATCGCTGGGCGAAGAAGCGCTTTATGCCGGGCGTTGCCGGGCATAAGGCGGGTGTCGACGCTGTACGAGCCGTGATTGAGGTGTGCGCCGAGGCCAAGGTCGAAGTATTGACCCTGTTCGCGTTCTCCAGTGAAAACTGGCAGCGCCCGGCCGAGGAGGTCAGTGCCTTGATGGACCTGTTCTTCAAGGCCCTGCGCCGCGAGGCCAAGCGCCTGAACGAGAACAACATCAGCCTGCGTATCATCGGTGACCGTTCGCGGTTTCATCCGGAGCTGCAGGCGGCCATGCGCGAAGCCGAGGCGATCACTGCCGGCAGCAACCGTTTTGTGCTGCAGATCGCAGCCAACTACGGCGGCCAGTGGGATATTGCCCAGGCCGCGCAGCGTCTGGCGCGGGAAGTGCAGGCCGGCCATCTGCGCCCGGAAGACATCACCCCCGAACTCTTGCAAACCTGCCTGGTGACCGGCGACCTGCCGTTGCCGGACCTGTGCATTCGTACCGGTGGCGACCATCGCATCAGCAACTTCCTGTTGTGGCAGTTGGCCTATACCGAACTGTACTTCTCCGACCTGTTCTGGCCGGACTTCAAACACGATGCCATGCGCAATGCGCTGGCCGATTTCGCTTCCCGTCAGCGTCGCTTCGGTAAAACGAGCGAGCAGATCGAAGCTGGAGCCCGGGTTTAATGCTTAAACAACGAATCATCACGGCGCTGATCCTGCTGCCTATTGCCCTGTGCGGGTTTTTCCTGCTTGAAGGTGCGAACTTCGCGCTGTTCATCGGCCTGGTTGTGACCCTGGGTGCCTGGGAATGGGCGCGCCTGGCGGGTTTCGCCGCGCAGTTGCCTCGTGTGATGTATGCCGCTGTCGTGGCGTTGTTGATGTTCCTGATGTACATCCTGCCGGACGTGGCGCCCTGGGTGCTAGGTGCGGCGGTGTTGTGGTGGACGTTGGCGACCTATCTGGTGCTGACCTATCCGGGCACCAGCAGTCACTGGTCCAGTGTTGCCTGCAAGCTGGTGATTGGCCTTTTGATTCTGTTGCCTGCCTGGCAGGGCCTGGTCTACATCAAGCACATGCAACTGGGTAACTGGCTGATCATGGCGGTGATGGTCCTGGTGTGGGGTGCCGATATCGGCGCCTATTTCTCCGGGCGTGCCTTCGGCAAGCGCAAGCTGGCGCCGGCTGTCAGCCCGGGCAAAAGCTGGGAAGGCGTGTATGGCGGCCTGGCGTTGACCCTGGTGATTGCCGTGGTGGTCGGTGTGGTGCGTGGCTGGACCGTCAAGGAAATGCTACTGGGTCTGGTGGGCGCAGCCGTGGTGGTGTTCATCTCGGTGGTCGGTGACCTGACCGAAAGCATGTTCAAGCGCCAGGCCGGGATCAAGGACAGCAGTAACCTGCTGCCGGGTCACGGTGGCGTGCTGGACCGTATCGACAGCCTGACTGCCGCGATCCCGATCTTTGCCGTACTGCTGTGGATGGCTGCCTCGTGAGCCGCCTGCAACAGGTAACCGTGCTGGGCGCTACCGGCTCGGTGGGGCTAAGCACCCTGGATGTGATTGCCCGTCATCCCGAGCGTTATCAAGTATTCGCCTTGACCGGTTTCAGTCGCCTGAGTGAACTGCTGGCACTGTGTGTGCGGCACGCGCCGCAATACGCAGTAGTGCCCGAAGCGGCAGTTGCACGTGGTTTGCAGGATGACTTGCGCGCTGCGGGCCTGGCGACTCAGGTATTGGTGGGGGAGGAGGGGTTGTGCCAGGTTTCGGCAGACCCTGAGGTCGACACCGTGGTTGCGGCGATTGTCGGCGCTGCCGGCTTGCGCCCGACCCTGGCGGCCGTTGATGCGGGCAAAAAGATTCTGCTGGCCAACAAAGAAGCCCTGGTGATGTCCGGGGCACTCTTCATGCAGGCGGTGCGCAAGAGCGGCGCCGTGCTGTTGCCGCTCGACAGCGAGCACAACGCGATTTTCCAATGCATGCCGGGTGATTTCGCCCGCGGGTTGAGCCAGGTCGGCGTGCGCCGGATTCTGCTGACAGCCTCCGGTGGCCCGTTCCGGCAGACGCCGCTGGCCGATCTGGAACATGTTTCTCCCGATCAGGCGTGCGCTCACCCGAACTGGTCCATGGGGCGCAAGATCTCGGTGGATTCAGCGAGCATGATGAACAAGGGCCTGGAGCTTATTGAGGCCTGCTGGTTGTTCGATGCCCGGCCGGACCAGGTCGAGGTGGTGATCCACCCGCAAAGTGTGATTCATTCCCTGGTGGACTATGTGGATGGCTCGGTATTGGCCCAACTGGGCAATCCGGACATGCGTACGCCGATCGCCAATGCCCTGGCATGGCCTGAGCGGATTGACTCGGGTGTTGCGCCGCTGGATCTGTTTGCCATTGCCCGTCTGGACTTCGAAGCGCCCGACGAGCAACGCTTCCCTTGCCTGCGTCTTGCGCGGCAAGCTGCGGAGGCGGGTAACAGTGCCCCGGCGATGCTGAATGCGGCCAATGAAGTGGCTGTGGCGGCGTTTCTGGACCGGCGCATCCGCTTTCCGCAGATCGCGGGTATCATCGAGGACGTTTTGAGCCTTGAGCCCGTCGTCCCGGTGAATGATCTGGGCGCGGTGTTCGAAGCGGATGCAAAGGCCCGGGCCTTGACCGAGCAGTGGTTGAGCCGCAATACGCGTTAGCCTCTGGGTGTGTTCAAGCCTTCAGGCACTGGATTGAAATGCGGAGAAATTAGATGAGTGCGCTCTACATGATTGTCGGCACCCTGGTTGCTCTGGGTGTGCTGGTTACCTTCCACGAGTTCGGCCATTTCTGGGTCGCGCGTCGTTGCGGCGTCAAGGTACTGCGCTTTTCCGTAGGCTTCGGCATGCCGTTGCTGCGCTGGCACGACCGTCGTGGCACCGAGTTCGTAATTGCGGCCATTCCATTGGGCGGCTACGTCAAGATGCTCGACGAGCGCGAAGGCGAAGTGCCGGCTGATCAGTTGGATCAATCCTTCAACCGCAAGACCGTTCGTCAGCGCATCGCCATCGTCGCGGCAGGCCCGATCGCAAATTTCCTGTTGGCGATGGTGTTCTTCTGGGTCCTGGCCATGTTGGGTAGCCAGCAGGTGCGTCCGGTGATCGGTGCCGTCGAGGCCGACAGCATGGCGGCGAAGGCCGGCCTGACTGCCGGGCAAGAAATTGTTGCAGTTGATGGCGAGCCAACCACCGGCTGGGGTGCCGTCAATTTGCAGTTGGTGCGTCGCCTGGGTGAAAGCGGCATCGTGAAACTGGTGGTGCGCGATCAGGATTCCACCACCGAAACCTCGCGCGAGCTGGCCCTGGATCACTGGCTGAAAGGCTCCGATGAGCCTGACCCGATCAAATCCCTGGGCATTCGCCCATGGCGTCCGGCCTTGCCGCCGGTGCTGGCAGAGCTGGATCCGAAGGGGCCAGCCCAGGCCGCGGGTCTGAAAACCGGTGATCGCCTGCTGGCCCTCGATGGCCAGGTGCTGGGTGACTGGCAGCAGGTGGTCGACCTGGTGCGTGTACGCCCTGATACCAAAATTGTGCTGAAAGTTGAGCGCGATGGTGCTCAAATCGACGTCCCTGTGACCCTGGCGGTTCGTGGGGAAGCCAAGGCAGCCGGGGGTTACCTGGGGGCCGGCGTCAAAGGTGTCGATTGGCCACCTTCGATGGTTCGAGAGGTCAGCTTCGGGCCGTTGGCGGCGATTGGCGAGGGTGCGAGACGCACCTGGACCATGAGTGTGCTGACCCTCGATTCCCTCAAGAAAATGTTGTTCGGCGAGCTCTCGGTAAAAAACTTGAGTGGACCGATAACCATTGCTAAAGTGGCGGGCGCTTCTGCCCAGTCGGGCGTTGTAGATTTCCTGAATTTCCTGGCTTATCTGAGTATTAGCCTTGGGGTTCTGAATTTGTTGCCCATTCCAGTATTGGATGGGGGGCATCTGTTGTTTTATCTGGTCGAGTGGGCGCGTGGTCGCCCCTTGTCGGATCGGGTGCAGGGTTGGGGGATACAGATCGGTATCAGTTTGGTGGTCGGGGTGATGTTATTAGCCCTGGTCAACGATCTGGGACGACTGTAACGCTTCGCTGAATTGCGAATCTGCCGCATTTTGCGGCAGTTTGTTTATTGCCAGTTGGAATAAGAAAGGACTTCATGAAACGTCTGCTGCTAACTGCGGTTCTCACCGTATTGATGATCGCCGAAGTTCACGCCGAGTCCTTCACCATCTCCGATATTCGCGTCAACGGCCTCCAGCGGGTTTCCGCGGGTAGCGTCTTTGGTGCCTTGCCGTTGAACGTCGGGGAACAGGCTGATGATCGTCGCCTGGTGGAATCCACTCGTGCGCTGTTCAAAACCGGGTTCTTTCAAGATATCCAACTGGGTCGCGAAGGTAACGTCCTCGTCATCACTGTCGTCGAGCGACCTTCTGTCGCCAGTATCGAGATCGAAGGCAACAAGGCGATCTCCACTGAAGACTTGATGAAAGGCCTCAAGCAATCCGGCCTTGCCGAAGGCGAGATCTTCCAGCGTGCCACCCTCGAAGGCGTGCGTAACGAACTGCAACGCCAGTACGTTGCCCAGGGTCGTTACTCGGCTACCGTCGAGACCGAAGTGGTGCCGCAACCGCGTAACCGCGTCGGCCTGAAGGTCAACATCAACGAAGGCACCGTGGCGGCCATCCAGCACATCAACGTGGTGGGTAACACCAAGTTTGCTGATGACGACCTGATCGACCTGTTCGAACTCAAGACCACCAACTGGCTGTCGTTCTTCAAGAACGATGACAAGTATGCCCGTGAAAAACTCTCCGGTGACCTGGAGCGCCTGCGTTCCTACTACCTGGACCGCGGCTATATCAACATGGATATCGCTTCGACCCAGGTGTCCATCACCCCGGACAAGAAGCACGTCTATATCACTGTCAACGTCAACGAAGGCGAGAAGTACAAGGTTCGTGACGTCAAGCTCAGCGGCGACTTGAAAGTGCCTGAAGACCAGGTCAAGTCCCTGTTGCTGGTGCAGAAGGACCAGGTGTTCTCGCGCAAGCTGATGACCACCACCTCCGAGCTGATCACCCGTCGCCTGGGTAACGAAGGCTATACCTTCGCCAACGTCAACGGCGTACCGACCCCGCACGACGAAGACCACACCGTGGACATCACCTTCGTTGTAGACCCGGGCAAGCGTGCCTACGTGAACCGCATCAACTTCCGTGGCAACACCAAGTCTGCCGACGAAGTGCTGCGCCGCGAAATGCGTCAGATGGAAGGTGGCTGGGCGTCGACTTACCTGATCGACCAGTCCAAGGTTCGCCTCGAGCGCCTGGGCTTCTTTAAGGAAGTCAACGTTGAAACCCCGGCTGTACCGGGTGTGGATGACCAGGTTGACGTGAACTACGCCGTAGAAGAGCAAGCCTCCGGTTCGATTACCGCCAGTGTCGGTTTCGCCCAGAGTGCCGGCCTGATCCTCGGTGGTTCGATCACCCAGAACAACTTCCTCGGTACCGGTAACAAGGTTTCCATCGGCCTGACCCGAAGCGAATACCAGAGCCGCTATAACTTCGGTTATGTCGACCCCTACTGGACTGCTGACGGCGTGAGCCTGGGCTACAACGCCTTCTACCGCACAACCGACTACAAAGACCTCGACGTTGACGTTGCAAGCTATGCAATCGACAGCTTCGGTGTTGGTGCCAACATTGGTTACCCGATCAGTGAGACCTCGCGTCTGACCTTCGGCCTGACCGCGCAGCAGGACAAGATCAAGACCGGTGTGTACACCGTGGATGAGATCTTCAACTTCGTGCGTAAAGAAGGCGACCAGTTCCTGAACTTCAAGGCTTCGGCCGGTTGGTCGGAATCGACCCTGAACAAAGGTGTACTGGCGACCCGTGGCCATTCCCAGAGCCTGACTCTGGAAGCCACCACGCCGGGCAGCGACCTGTCGTTCTTCAAACTCGACTACCGTGGCCAGTTGTTCCAGCCATTGAGCGAAAACTACACCATGCGCCTGCACACCGAATTGGGTTATGGCGATGGTTATGGTTCGACCAGCGGCTTGCCGTTCTATGAGAACTACTATGCGGGTGGTTTCAACTCGGTACGTGGTTTCAAAGACAGCACCTTGGGTCCTCGTGGTACCCCAAGCCGTGGCGTGGGTGTGACCGGTAACCAGGGGACTGTGGCTGACTCGGACAACGACCCGCTGCCATTCGGTGGTAACGTGCTGATCCAGGGTGGTGCTGAGATTCTGTTCCCGCTGCCATTCGTTAAAGATCAACGTTCCCTGCGTACTTCGGTCTTCTGGGATGTGGGTAACGTGTTCGACTCCAAGTGCGAACAGGTCACCAACCCGAATGGCTCGAAGTCCAACACGCAGTGCAACGACGTGAGCTTCAGCAACCTGGCAAGCTCTGTCGGTGTCGGTGTGACCTGGGTTACCGCGCTTGGCCCATTGAGCTTTGCTCTGGCCATGCCGGTCAAGAAACCGGATAACGCTGAAACCCAGATTTTCCAATTCTCCCTCGGCCAGACGTTCTAAGCGTCTGACCCAAGATAACGACAACGGATTCTGTAGGAGTGCATCGTGCGTAAGTTGACTCAATTGGTTCTCCTGGCGACTGTCCTGGTAGCGACCCCGGCCTTTGCCGAAATGAAAATTGCCGTTCTGAACTATCAGATGGCGCTGCTGGAATCCGATGCGGCCAAGAAATATGCCGTAGATGCCGAGAAGAAATTCGGTCCTCAACTGACCAAGCTCAAGACGCTGGAAAGCAGCGCCAAGGGCATCCAGGATCGTCTGGTAGCCGGTGGCGACAAGATGCAGCAAGGCGAGCGCGAGCGTCTGGAGCTTGAATTCAAGCAAAAGGCCCGTGACTACCAGTTCCAGTCCAAGGAGCTGAACGAAGCCAAGGCTGTTGCCGACCGCGAAATGCTCAAGCAGCTGAAGCCGAAACTCGACAGCGCTGTGGAAGAAGTCATCAAGAAAGGTGCCTTTGACCTGGTATTCGAACGCGGTGCGGTCATCGACGTTAAACCTCAGTACGACATCACCCGTCAGGTGATCGAGCGCATGAATCAGCTGAAGTAAGCCATGACTGCGACTATCAAGCTCGGCCAATTGGCCGAGTTCCTGGGAGCCACCTTGCGTGGCTCCGCGGAGAAGGAAATCACTGGGCTAGCCACCTTGCAGGAGGCTGGCCCAGCTCAGTTGAGCTTCCTGGCAAACCCCCAATACCGTAAATACCTGGGCGAAAGCCGCGCCGCAGCCGTGCTGCTGAAGGCCGCTGACGCCGAAGGTTTTGCCGGGGACGCGCTGGTTGTTGCCGATCCGTACCTGGCGTATGCCCGGGTGTCGCACCTGTTCGATCCGAAACCCAAGGCCCCCGCCGGTATCCATCCGACGGCGGTGATCGCCGATGATGCTCAGGTTGACCCTGCCGCGAGCATCGGTGCTTTTGTGGTGATTGAAAGCGGTGCACGCATCGGGGCGGGTGTAACGCTGGGTGCCCAGTGTTTTATCGGCGCGCGCAGCGAGATTGGTGCCGGTGGCTGGCTGGCTCCGCGTGTGACCCTGTACCACGATGTGCGTATCGGTGAGCGTGTGGTGATTCAGTCCGGTGCCGTGATTGGCGGCGAGGGCTTCGGCTTCGCCAACTCGAAGGGTGTCTGGCACAAGATTGCCCAAGTGGGCGGCGTGTTGATTGGCGATGACGTTGAAATTGGCGTCAACACTGCCGTTGACCGCGGGGCCCTGGCCGATACCGTCATTGGTAACGGCGTGAAACTGGATAACCAGATTCAGATCGCCCACAACGTGCAGATTGGCGATCACACCGCCATGGCCGCCTGCGTGGGGATCTCCGGCAGCACCAGGATCGGCAAGCATTGCATGCTCGCCGGCGGTGTTGGCCTGGTGGGCCATATCGAAGTGTGCGACAACGTATTCATCACCGGCATGACCATGGTGACCCATTCGATTACCGAGCCTGGGTCCTATTCATCCGGTACGGCCATGCAGCCTGCGGCCGAATGGCGCAAGAGCGCGGCGCGTCTGAGGCAGCTCGACGATATCGCTCGGCGCCTGAAACATCTGGAAAAGCGTGTTGGGGACGTGACCCCTGGCGGTAATGCTTCATCAGATGGCTGATACCATTTCCATATCAAGTGTGCACAGCCGCTAGACTGCCTCCTTGATTTGCTAGAGGGGCGTGCCTTAGTCCGCACGCTCCCAATCTTTATTACAGGCTTCCCCCCGAAATGATGGACATCAACGAGATTCGCGAATACCTGCCTCACCGTTACCCGTTCCTGCTGGTGGACCGGGTCACGGACCTCAATGTTGAGGAAAAGCGCATTCGTGCCTACAAGAATGTCAGCATCAACGAACCGTTCTTCAACGGTCACTTCCCTGCGCATCCCATCATGCCAGGCGTATTGATCATCGAAGCGATGGCCCAGGCTGCCGGTATCCTTGGTTTCAAAATGCTCGACCTGAAGCCTGCCGATGGCACGCTCTACTATTTCGTGGGCTCTGACAAACTGCGCTTCCGCAACCCGGTAACTCCGGGTGACCAGTTGATCCTTGAAGCCAAGTTCATCAGCTGCAAGCGCCAGATCTGGAAGTTCGAATGCCAGGCCTCGGTCGACGGCAAGCCGGTGTGCTCGGCTGAAATCATCTGTGCGGAACGCAAACTATGAGTTTGATTGACCCTCGCGCAATCATCGATCCGACGGCCGTACTGGCCGCCGACGTTGAGGTCGGCCCTTGGTCGATCGTCGGCGCAGGTGTGGAAATCGGCGAGGGGACAGTCATCGGGCCGCATGTGATCCTCAAAGGCCCGACGAGGATTGGCAAACACAATCGTATCTATCAGTTCTCATCGATAGGCGAAGACACCCCGGACATGAAGTACAAGGGTGAAGAAACACGTCTGGTAATCGGTGATCACAACATCATCCGTGAAGGCGTGACCATTCACCGCGGTACCGTCCAGGACCGTGCCGAGACTACCCTGGGTGACCACAACCTGGTGATGGCTTATGCGCATATCGGTCATGACAGCGTAATCGGCAACCATTGCATCCTGGTCAACAACACTGCGTTGGCCGGCCATGTGCACGTTGACGATTGGGCGATCCTGTCCGGCTTTACCCTGGTGCATCAGTACTGCCATATCGGCGCCCACAGCTTTTCCGGCATGGGTACCGCCATCGGCAAGGACGTTCCGGCGTTCGTCACCGTGTTCGGCAACCCGGCCGAGGCCCGCAGCATGAACTTCGAAGGCATGCGCCGTCGGGGCTTCAGCGAAGACGCGATCCACGCCCTGCGCCGCGCCTACAAGGTGGTTTACCGCCAGGGGCTGACGGTCGACCAGGCCTTGATCGAACTGACGGAGCCAGCCGCATTGTTTCCGGAAGTCGCGATATTCCGTGACTCTATCCAGTCGTCGACTCGCGGCATAACCCGCTGATCATGGCCAGGCTGCGTATAGCGTTGGTGGCCGGAGAAGCTTCCGGCGATATTCTCGGTGCAGGCCTGATGCGGGCCCTCAAGCTCCAGCATCCGGCGGTTGAATTCATCGGTGTCGGCGGTCCGTTGATGCAGGCTGAAGGCCTGACGTCCTACTTCCCTATGGAACGCTTGTCGGTCATGGGGCTGGTGGAGGTGCTGGGCCGTTTGCGCGAGCTGCTGGCCCGTCGCAAAAAGCTGATCCAGACCCTGATCGAAGAAAAGCCCGACGTCTTTATCGGAATCGACGCGCCGGACTTCACCCTCAATATCGAACTCAAATTGCGTCAGGCCGGGATCAAGACCGTGCATTACGTCAGCCCGTCCGTGTGGGCGTGGCGGCAAAAGCGCGTGCTCAAGATTCGCGAAGGCTGCGACCTGATGCTGACCCTGCTGCCCTTCGAGGCCAGGTTCTACGAAGAGAAGGGCGTGCCGGTGCGGTTTGTCGGGCACACCCTGGCCGATACCATTCCTCTGCAGGCCGACCGTGCTGCCGCGCGTGCCGAACTGGGTTTGCCCGAAGGTCCGCTGGTGGCCTTGATGCCGGGGAGCCGTGGCGGCGAAGTCGGTCGTCTCGGCGCGCTGTTTTTTGATGCAGCCGAACGTCTGCAGGCGCTGAAGCCGGGTGTGCGCTTCGTATTGCCATGCGCCAGTCCTCAGCGCCGTGCACAAATTGAAGAATTGCTGGTAGGGCGCAACTTGCCGTTGACCCTGCTCGACGGCGGCTCGCACCTGGCACTGGCGGCGTGCGATGCGGTGCTGATCGCCTCCGGCACTGCGACCCTGGAGGCCTTGCTCTACAAGCGCCCGATGGTTGTGGCCTATCGCCTGGCGCCGCTGACCTACTGGATTCTCAAGCGTATGGTCAAAAGCCCCTACATCTCCCTGCCGAATTTGCTGGCCCAGCGTCTGTTGGTGCCCGAGTTGTTGCAGGACGATGCGACGCCTGAGGCGTTGGCGCAAACCATGCTTCCGTTGATCGATGGCGGCGAAGAGCAGACCCGTGGTTTCGACGAAATCCACCGCACCTTGCGCCGTGATGCGTCGAACCAGGCGGCGGACGCTGTGCTGACCTTGATCGGCCATAAACAGGAAACCCTATGAAGACGCAAATGGGCCTGGATTTCAGCCTGGTCGCCGATGCCCTTGACCTGGTTGCCGGTGTTGACGAAGTCGGACGCGGCCCGCTGTGCGGCGCAGTCGTCACCGCCGCGGTGATTCTCGATCCAAACCGTCCGATCCTTGGCCTCAACGATTCGAAGAAACTCACCGAAGCCCGTCGCGAAAAACTCTACGACGAGATCTGCGAGAAAGCCCTGAGTTGGCACATCGCCCGCGCTGAAGTCGAAGAGATCGACAAACTGAACATCCTGCACGCCACCATGCTGGCCATGCAGCGCGCCATTGAAGGCCTGCATATCACGCCAAAAATGGCGATGATCGACGGCAACCGCTGCCCGAAGCTGACGATGCCCGCAGAAGCGGTGGTCAAGGGTGATAGCAAAGTGCCGGCGATTGCCGCTGCATCGATCCTGGCCAAGGTCAGCCGTGACCGTGAAATGGCGGCTTTCGAATTGATCTATCCCGGCTACGGCATCGGCGGGCACAAAGGCTATCCAACGCCCGTTCATCTGGAAGCTTTGGCTCGCCTGGGCCCGACCCCGATCCACCGCCGCTCGTTTGCCCCGGTTCGCCAGGCTTTCGAGGCTCGGGAAAGTCTGATCGAGGTTTAGCAGCAAGGCTGATGTTTTTGCCAAGGCCCGGTACAATCCGGGCCTTGTTGTCTCCACGTTTTGTACAGGATCACTATGCCGGCTTCATTCGTTCACCTGCGCCTGCACACTGAATACTCCCTGGTCGACGGCCTGGTACGGATCAAACCCCTGGTCAAAACGCTGGTGGGCATGAACATGCCTGCCGTGGCGGTGACCGACCAGAACAACATGTGTTCCCTGGTCAAGTTCTACAAGGCCGCCATGGGCGCCGGCATCAAGCCGATCTGCGGTGCCGACCTGTGGCTGTCGAACAAGGACCCGGATAACCCACTGAGCCGCATCAGCCTGTTGGCGATGAACGGCGTGGGTTATCGCAATCTCACCGAACTGATTTCCCGTGGCTTCATCGATGGCCAGCGCAACGGCTCGATCATCATCGAGCGCGAATGGGTGGCCGAGGCCAGCGAAGGGCTGATCATGCTCTCGGCGGCCAAAGAGGGTGAAATCGGTATCGCGCTGTTGGGCGGCAATCCTCATGAGGCTGAAGTGCTCGCCCGTGAGTGGATGGAGGTGTTCCCCGACCGTTTCTACCTGGAAATCCAGCGCACCAACCGCCCCAACGATGAAGAGCAGTTGCACGCCGCCGTGGCCCTGGCTGAAAAGCTTGGCGCGCCGCTGGTCGCGACCAACGATGTACGCTTTATCAAGAAGGAAGACTTCGAGGCCCACGAAACCCGCGTATGCATCGGCGAAGGCCGGGCGCTGGACGATCCGCGCCGCTCGAAAAACTACAGCGAAGAGCAGTACCTCAAAAGCGCCGATGAAATGGCCGAGCTGTTCAGTGACCTGCCCGAGGCCCTGGAAAACTCCGTCGAAATTGCCAAGCGCTGCAATATTGAAGTGAAGCTGGGCAAGCACTTCCTGCCCAACTTCCCGATTCCCGATGGCATGACCATCGACGAGTATTTCCGCAAGGTCTCGTTCGACGGTTTGGAGGAACGCCTGAGCGTCCTGCTGCCCAAGGACACCACTGAAGATTATGAAGCCAAGCGCCAGGTCTACGTCGACCGCCTGAATTTCGAGCTGGATATCATTATCCAGATGGGGTTCCCCGGTTACTTCCTGATCGTAATGGACTTTATCCAGTGGGCCAAAAGCAACGGCGTGCCGGTGGGCCCAGGCCGTGGATCGGGTGCTGGGTCGCTGGTGGCCTATGTGCAGAAGATCACCGACCTCGACCCGCTGGAATATGACCTGCTGTTCGAACGTTTCCTTAACCCGGAACGGGTATCGATGCCCGACTTCGACGTCGACTTCTGCATGGATGGTCGCGACCGAGTTATTGAGTACGTGGCCGAGAAATACGGCCGTAACGCGGTAAGCCAGATCATCACCTTCGGTTCCATGGCGGCGAAAGCGGTAATTCGCGACGTGGCCCGGGTACAGGGCAAGTCCTACGGCCTGGCTGACCGCCTGTCGAAGATGATTCCGTTTGAAGTCGGCATGACCCTGGAAAAAGCCTACGAGCAGGAAGAAATCCTGCGGGACTTCATCAAGGTCGATGAAGAAGCGGCTGAAATCTGGGACATGGCGCGCAAGCTCGAAGGCGTGGTGCGTAACGTCGGTAAACACGCCGGTGGTGTAGTAATCGCGCCTACCAAGCTGACCGACTTTTCGCCGATCTATTGCGACGAAGAAGGCGACGGCCTGGTAACCCAGTTCGACAAGGACGACGTGGAGGCGGCCGGCCTGGTGAAGTTCGACTTCCTCGGCCTGCGTACCCTGACGATCATCGACTGGGCGCTGAAGACCATCAACCGCGACCGCGCCAAGGTCAATGAGCCACCGCTGGATATCGCGTTTATCCCGCTGGATGACAAGCCGACCTACAGCCTGCTGCAAAAAGCCGAAACCACGGCCGTGTTCCAGCTTGAATCCCGCGGCATGAAAGAGCTGATCAAAAAGCTCAAGCCCGACTGCCTGGAAGACTTGATCGCACTGGTGGCCCTGTTCCGTCCGGGCCCGCTGCAATCGGGCATGGTGGATGACTTCATCAACCGTAAGCACGGGCGTGCCGAGCTGGCTTACCCGCACTCCGACTACCAGTACGAAGGTCTCAAGCCGGTACTGGCACCGACCTACGGCATCATCCTGTATCAAGAACAGGTGATGCAGATTGCCCAGGTCATGGCCGGCTACACCCTTGGCGGCGCGGACATGCTGCGTCGAGCCATGGGTAAGAAAAAGCCCGAGGAAATGGCCAAGCAGCGCGGTGGCTTCATTGAAGGTTGCGCCACCAACAACATCGACGCCGACCTGGCCGGTAACATCTTCGACCTGGTGGAAAAGTTCGCCGGTTACGGCTTCAACAAATCCCACTCTGCCGCCTATGGCCTGGTGTCTTACCAGACTGCGTGGCTGAAGGCTCACTACCCGGCGCCGTTCATGGCGGCGGTACTGTCTGCGGATATGCACAACACCGACAAGGTCGTGACCTTGATCGAGGAAGTGCGCACCATGAAGCTGCGCCTCGACGCGCCGGACGTGAACACTTCCGAGTTCAAGTTCACGGTGAACGACGAAGGCCGCATCATCTATGGCCTCGGCGCGATCAAGGGCGTGGGCGAAGGCCCGGTGGAGGCGATTACCGAAGCGCGTCAGGACGGGCCGTTCAAGGACCTGTTCGATTTCTGCGCCCGGGTCGACCTCAAGCGCATCAACAAACGTACTCTGGATGGCTTGATCCGCAGCGGCGCCCTGGATCGCCTGGGCCCGTACTTCCATGACGAGTCGAAGGCGTACCAGGCCAATATCGACCGCAACCGCGCGGTATTGCTGACCGCCATGGAAGAAGCGATCAAGGCCGCCGAGCAGACCGCACGCACCCACGACAGCGGCCACGCCGACCTGTTTGGTGGGCTGTTCGTCGAAGAAGATGCCGACGTCTACGCCAACCATCGCAAGGCCAAGGACCTGACCCTCAAGGAGCGCCTCAAGGGTGAGAAAGACACCCTGGGCCTGTACCTCACCGGTCACCCGATTGACGAATATGAAGGTGAAATCCGGCGTTTCGCCCGCCAGCGCATCATCGACCTGAAGCCGGCGCGGGATACCCAGACCGTCGCAGGCATGATCATCGCGCTGCGGGTGATGAAGAATAAAAAGGGCGACAAGATGGGTTTCATCACCCTCGACGACCGCTCGGGCCGGATCGAAGCGTCGCTGTTTGCCGATGCCTTCCATTCCGCCCAGTCGCTGTTGCAGACCGACGCGATGGTGGTGGTGGAAGGGGAGGTCAGCAACGACGACTTCTCCGGCGGCCTGCGCCTGCGGATCAAGCGCGTGATGAGCATGGAAGATGCTCGCACCAACCTGGCCGAAAGCCTGCGCCTGAAGGTCAAGACCGATGCGCTCAAAGGTGATCAGCTACGCTGGTTGGGTGACTTGCTTAAACGCCACCGTGGCGCCTGCCCGGTGACCATGGAGTACACCGGCAACGACGCCAAGGCGATGTTGCAGTTTGGCGAGACGTGGCGAATTGACCCCGCCGATGGCTTGATTCAAGCATTGCGTGACCAGTTCGGGCGTGACAACGTCTTCCTCCAATACCGTTGACGGTCAGGCAGTACGAAGATCGCCTGATCTCGACCGAACATTTAATCTCGACCTAACCGCGCCTCTCCCTTAAGGTAGGGCGCGAATAGACAACCGGCTGGCCAGGCACTCCTTGGCCGTCGACCCAAGACGGACGCTTATGAACCCGAATTTTCTTGATTTCGAACAGCCGATCGCTGACCTGCAAGCCAAGATCGAAGAGCTGCGCCTGGTCGGCAATGACAATTCGCTGAATATCGGCGATGAAATCGCTCGCCTGCAAGACAAGAGCAGCACGCTTACCGAAGACATCTTCGGCAAGCTGACCAGCTGGCAGATCGCGCGCCTGGCCCGCCACCCGCGCCGTCCGTACACCCTGGACTACATCGACCATATCTTTACCGAGTTCGATGAGCTGCACGGCGACCGTCACTTCTCCGACGATGCCGCCATCGTGGGCGGTATCGCTCGCCTGGACGACCAGCCAGTGATGGTCATCGGTCACCAGAAAGGCCGTGAAGTGCGCGAGAAAGTCCGCCGCAACTTCGGCATGCCGCGCCCTGAAGGCTACCGCAAGGCCTGTCGCCTGATGGAAATGGCCGAGCGCTTCAAGATGCCGATCCTGACCTTCATCGACACCCCGGGCGCCTACCCGGGTATCGACGCTGAAGAGCGCAACCAGAGCGAAGCGATCGCCTGGAACCTGCGGGTAATGGCGCGCCTGAAGACGCCAATCATCGCTACCGTGATCGGCGAAGGCGGTTCCGGCGGCGCATTGGCGATTGGCGTCTGCGACCAGCTGAACATGCTGCAATATTCCACCTACGCGGTGATCTCGCCGGAAGGTTGCGCCTCGATCCTGTGGAAAACCGCCGAGAAGGCACCGGATGCCGCGGAAGCCATGGGCATCACTGCCGATCGCCTGAAAGGCCTGGGTATCGTGGATAAAGTGATCGCCGAGCCATTGGGCGGCGCCCACCGTGACCCGGCTGCCGCTGCCGCGACCATTCGTGCCGAACTCAGCTCGCAGCTGGCGATGCTCAAGAAGTTCGACAACGAGGCGCTGCTGGCCCGTCGTTACGAGCGCCTGATGAGCTACGGTCTCTAAGCCGACGCGTTACTAAATGTGGGAGCTGGCTTGTGTGGGAGCGGGCTTGCTCGCGAAGGCGGTGATTCAGTCAATATAGTTGGCGACTGACACACTGCATTCGCGAGCAAGCCCGCTCCCACATTTGCTTTGTGTATGCTGGGTTATCGCATTCCAGATTGATGGCGTACTTTGCTATGAAGCCCACGTTAACCGCCAAGCTCCTGCAAGCCGTCGCGCCCTGGCGCAACGCCCCGGCCTGGCACATCGCCTTCTCCGGCGGCCTCGACTCCACCGTCCTGCTGCACCTCCTGGCCACTCTGGCCAAAACCGACAAGCTTCCGCCACTCAGTGCGCTTCATGTTCATCATGGGCTGCAGGCTGCGGCTGACGCGTGGCCGGCCCATTGCCAGTCCGTGTGCGACGCCTTGTGCGTGCCTCTGCGGGTGATCCGCGTGCAAGTGCAACAAGGTGCAAGCCTGGAGCGCGCGGCCCGTGACGCGCGGTATCAGGCGTTTGCCGAGGTCACCGGGGCAGGGGAGTTGCTGGTCACGGGCCAGCACCGTGACGATCAGGCAGAAACCTTACTGTTTCGGCTGTTGCGTGGGGCTGGCGTGCGTGGCCTGGCGGCAATGCCCGCGCAGCGCCCTTTGGCAGATGGCTATCTGGTGCGACCCTTGCTGGATGTGTCTCGCGCCGAGCTTGAAGCCTACGCCCGTGAACATCAATTGACCTGGATCGAAGACCCGTCGAACGCTGATCCGCGTTTCTCCCGCAATTACCTGCGCCACCATGTTTTCCCACACCTGACCGAACGTTGGCCCCAAGCCGTCAGCACCATGGCCCGCAGCGCCGAACATCTGAGCGAAGCCCAC
Organism: Pseudomonas sp. P7758; assembly: GCF_013386485.1. NCBI lineage: Bacteria > Pseudomonadati > Pseudomonadota > Gammaproteobacteria > Pseudomonadales > Pseudomonadaceae > Pseudomonas > Pseudomonas sp. P7758. The sequence continues at coordinate 36,842 of NZ_JACARS010000060.1, forward strand.
GGCTTGCTCGACGAACTGGCGCAGATGGACCTGCTGGCCGCCAGCCAGCACCCGGTGTTTCCCTGGCTGGCATTGCCTTCGCTGACCCTTGAACCGCTTGCCGCGCTCTCCGATGTCCGCCAGCGCAACGCACTTAGGTACTGGCTGACACCGTTGACACGCTTGCCCGACAGCGACCACTGGACCGGCTGGGCGACCTTGCGCGACGCCAAACACGATGCACAGCCACTCTGGCGCCTGGCCGACGGTCAATTGCACCGTTGTGGTGGACTTATCTGGTGGTTACCTGCCAGTTTGTCGGAATTTTCTGACGCATCGGTGAGCTGGCCGCACCCGCAAAACCCACTACGGTTACCCGGTAACGGCCAAGTGCGCTTCAGCGGCAGTGCACCCGAAGGCCCCCTGAGCATCCGTTATCGCCAGGGCGGTGAAATCATGGAATTGCCAGGCCGGGGCCGGCGCGACCTGAAGCGCTTGCTTAACGAAAGTGCGGTGCCAGGCTTCATCCGTGGCAGATTGCCGCTGCTGTATCAGGGCCAGCAATTGCTGGCTGTGGCCAACCTGCCGGGGCTTGCGGCGGGTGGCGGTACCGGCTGGCAATTACATTGGATGCCACCAACCTGCGATCAAGGTTTGAGCTGATAGAGCCTTTCCGGTAGACTACGCTCCCTTCTTGATACAACTTCTGTGGATTCGCCTGAATCGCAGCAGTTGCCGATTACCAAGCAGTCTTTGCTGGGCGATTCCAAAAAATGTGTAGCGATCAACGTACCGGTGTTTCATTGCTGGTCTGTCACAACGCGGCGGTTTTTTTGAAAGGTGCACTGTGATTAATGCAGGTGATCGGGGGCTTCGGCCTTCCTTCGCTTTCCCCGGCGGCTCGGACCGCTTTAACGCAGACTTCTAGGGTTTTTCATGACGCGCTACATATTCGTCACGGGCGGTGTTGTTTCTTCATTGGGGAAAGGCATTGCCTCCGCTTCATTGGCGGCCATCCTGGAGGCGCGGGGACTTAAGGTCACCATGCTCAAGCTGGACCCGTACATCAACGTTGACCCGGGCACCATGAGCCCGTTCCAGCACGGTGAAGTGTTCGTCACCCACGACGGCGCCGAGACCGACCTGGACCTGGGCCACTACGAGCGGTTCATCCGCACGACCATGACCCAGAACAACAACTTCACCACCGGCCGTGTCTACGAGCACGTGCTGCGCAAGGAGCGCCGTGGTGACTACCTGGGTGCAACCATCCAGGTGATCCCGCACATCACCGACGAAATCAAGCGCCGCATCATCAAGGGTGCAGGCGATGCCGACGTGGCGATGGTCGAGATCGGTGGCACCGTGGGTGACATCGAATCCCAACCGTTCCTCGAAGCCATCCGCCAGTTGCGTTTCGAAGTCGGCGCCAAGCGCGCGATGCTGATGCACCTGACGCTGGTGCCGTACATCGCCACCGCCGGCGAAACCAAAACCAAGCCTACCCAGCACTCGGTCAAGGAACTGCGTTCCATCGGCCTGCAGCCGGACGTGCTGGTGTGCCGCTCCGACCACGCGATCGACATCGCGTCCCGTCGCAAGATCGCCCAGTTCACCAACGTTGAAGAACGTGCGGTAATCGCCCTGGAAGACGCCGACACCATCTACAAGATCCCGGGCATCCTGCATTCCCAGGGCCTGGATGATTTTGTCGTCGAGCGCTTCGGCCTGCAATGTGGCGGCGCCGATCTGTCCGAGTGGGAAGCCGTGGTCGACGCCAAGCTCAACCCTGAGCATGAAGTCACCATCGCCATGGTCGGCAAGTACATGGAGCTGCTGGACGCCTACAAGTCGCTGATCGAAGCGATGAGCCACGCGGGTATCAGCAACCGTACCAAGGTCAACCTGCGCTACATCGACTCCGAAGACATCGAGAACCAGGGCACCGCGCTGCTGGAAGGCGTTGATGCCATCCTGGTTCCGGGCGGCTTCGGTCTGCGTGGCGTGGAAGGCAAGATCACTGCCGTCCAGTACGCTCGTGAGAACAAGGTGCCGTACCTGGGTATCTGCCTGGGCATGCAAGTGGCGGTCATCGAGTTCGCCCGTAACGTGATGGGCTGGAAAGACGCCAACTCCACCGAGTTCGATCGCACCAGCGGCCATCCGGTCGTGGGCCTGATCACCGAGTGGGAAGATGCCACCGGCGCCGTCGAAACCCGTACCGAAGCCTCCGACCTGGGCGGCACCATGCGCCTCGGCGCGCAGGATTGCCTGCTGGAGCCGGGGTCCCTGGTTAACGATTGCTACGGCAAGGACGTGATTGTCGAGCGTCACCGTCACCGCTACGAAGTGAACAACAACCTGCTGCCGAAAATTATGGAAGCCGGCCTGAAAATCTCCGGTCGTTCCGGTGATGGCGCGCTGGTTGAAGTGGTTGAAGCACCGGATCATCCTTGGTTCGTGGCTTGCCAGTTCCACCCGGAGTTCACCTCGACCCCGCGCGACGGTCACCCGTTGTTCAGCGGCTTCGTTAAAGCAGCACTGACGCAACATCAGAAGAAGGCGTAAACCTGATGGCCCAGAAGATCATTCGCGTAGGCGACATCGAGATTGCCAACGACAAGCCCATGGTGCTGTTCGGCGGCATGAACGTGCTGGAAAGCCGCGACATGGCGATGCAGGTCTGTGAAGAGTACGTGAAGGTGACCGAGATACTCGGTATCCCCTACGTATTCAAGGCCAGCTTCGACAAGGCCAACCGTTCGTCCGTGACCTCCTACCGCGGCCCGGGCCTTGAAGAAGGCATGCGGATCTTCCAGGACATCAAGCAAGCCTTCGGCGTGCCGATCATCACCGACGTCCACGAGCCTGAGCAGGCTGCCGTGGTTGCCGAGGTGTGCGACATCATCCAGTTGCCTGCCTTCCTGTCGCGCCAGACCGACCTCGTGGTCGCGATGGCCAAGACCGGCGCTGTGATCAATATCAAGAAAGCCCAGTTCCTCGCGCCTCAGGAAATGAAACATATCCTGAACAAGTGCGTGGAAGCGGGTAACGACCAGTTGATCCTCTGCGAGCGTGGTTCGAGCTTCGGCTACAACAACCTCGTGGTGGACATGCTCGGTTTCGGCATCATGAAACAGTTCGAATACCCAGTGTTCTTCGACGTGACCCACGCGCTGCAAATGCCCGGTGGTCGCGCCGATTCCGCTGGCGGGCGCCGTGCCCAGGTACTGGACCTGGCCAAGGCCGGCATCAGCCAGTCCCTGGCAGGTTTGTTCCTGGAAGCCCACCCGGACCCGGACAACGCCAAGTGCGACGGCCCATGCGCCCTGCGCCTGGACAAGCTGGAGCCATTCCTGGCCCAGTTGAAGCAGTTGGACGACCTGGTCAAGAGTTTTCCGACGGTAGAGACCGCGTAAGCGCCATTTCTCCGGTAGACTTTCCCTCGCTTTACGCTCAGGCCCACGGGCCTGAGCCTTGTCGCCTGCAAGCCTGCCCGTTGTTCCACCCTTGCGGTCGGTCAAAAGATTTCCTTCAGCTGCGTCGTTTTCGTCAACTTTGGAGTGTTTACAACAATGGCAAAAATCGTCGACATCAAAGGTCGTGAAGTTCTCGACTCCCGTGGCAACCCTACCGTCGAAGCCGACGTGCTTCTCGATAACGGCATCATCGGCAGCGCCTGCGCGCCGTCCGGTGCTTCCACAGGTTCCCGCGAAGCACTGGAACTGCGTGATGGCGACAAGAGCCGTTACCTGGGCAAGGGTGTACTCAAGGCGGTGGCCAACATCAATGGCCCGATCCGCGACCTGCTGCTGGGCAAGGATCCACTTGACCAGAAAGCCCTCGATCACGCGATGATCAAGCTCGACGGTACCGAAAACAAAGGCAGCCTGGGCGCCAACGCCATCCTCGCCGTGTCCCTGGCCGCTGCCAAGGCCGCTGCACAGGACCAGGACCTGCCGCTGTACGCCCACATCGCCAACCTGAACGGCACTCCGGGTGTCTACTCGATGCCGGTTCCGATGATGAACATCATCAACGGTGGCGAGCACGCTGATAACAACGTCGACATCCAGGAATTCATGGTGCAGCCGGTTGGCGCCAAGACCTTCTCCGAAGGCCTGCGCATGGGCACCGAGATTTTCCATCACCTCAAGGCTGTGCTGAAGGCCCGTGGCCTGAGCACTGCAGTGGGTGACGAAGGTGGTTTCGCGCCGAACCTGGCGTCCAACGAAGACGCACTGAAAGTGATCTCCGAAGCCGTGGCCAACGCCGGCTACAAGCTGGGCACCGACGTGACCCTGGCCCTGGACTGCGCGGCCAGCGAATTCTACGAAGACGGCAAGTACAACCTGTCCGGCGAAGGCCACGTGTTCACCTCGGAAGGTTTTGCTGACTACCTCAAGGGCCTGACCGAGCGCTACCCGATCATCTCGATCGAAGACGGCCTGGACGAGTCCGACTGGGCTGGCTGGAAAGTGTTGACCGACAAGATCGGCGAGAAGATCCAGCTGGTGGGCGACGACCTGTTCGTGACCAACACCAAGATCCTGAAAGAAGGCATCGACAAAAAGATCGCCAACTCGATCCTGATCAAGTTCAACCAGATCGGCACCCTGACAGAAACCCTGGAAGCCATCCAGATGGCCAAGGCTGCGGGCTACACCGCCGTGATCTCCCACCGCTCCGGCGAAACCGAAGACTCGACCATTGCCGACCTGGCCGTGGGCACTTCGGCTGGGCAGATCAAGACCGGTTCCCTGTGCCGTTCCGATCGCGTTTCCAAGTACAACCAATTGCTGCGTATCGAAGAGCAACTGGGCGGCAAAGCCAAGTACAACGGTCGCAGCGAGTTTCGCGGCTGATTGTTAAATGGTAAAAGGTCAGCGGATTACGTCGGAAAAATCACGGCAGCGTGAATTTCGGCGCTAATCTCATGACTAACAAGCACAAGCCTGGTTTTTCCAGGCTTCGTGCTATCAGTTGCTGCAAAAGTTTTGCATGGCTGTCTTTTTTCACTGGATACCCGATATTCGATGCGCAGTCCCAATTGGTTGTTCCTCGTCTTGCTCTTGCTGCTGGCTGGCCTGCAGTACCGCCTTTGGGTGGGGAATGGCAGCTTGGCGCAGGTCACCGAACTGACCCAGCAAATTGCCGCACAGCACGCCGAAAACGAAGTGTTGCTGGAGCGCAATCGCGTGCTCGATGCCGAAGTACTTGAATTGAAGAAAGGCATGGAGACCGTTGAAGAGCGGGCTCGCCATGAGTTGGGCATGGTCAAGGAGGGCGAAACCCTCTACCAGTTGGCCCAATGAGCATTTCGTCACCGGCCTTCTGGGCCGTGATTCCTGCCGCGGGCGTGGGTGCCCGTATGGCCGCGGACCGTCCCAAGCAGTACTTGCAATTGGGTGGGCGCACTATTCTCGAACACAGCCTTGGCTGTTTCCTCGATCATCCGGGCCTCAAGGGGCTGGTGGTCAGCGTTGCGATGGATGACCCTTACTGGCCGACCCTGGCTTGCGCCGCCGACCCACGCATTGTGCGCGTTGACGGCGGCGAAGAGCGCTCGGGTTCGGTGCTCAATGCCTTGCTTTACCTGCACGGCCAGGGCGCCAGCGATGACGATTGGGTGCTGGTGCATGACGCCGCCCGGCCGAACCTCAGCCGCGATGACCTGGACAAGTTGCTCTTTGAACTGGCCGACGACAGCGTGGGTGGGCTGCTGGCCGTGCCGGCGCGGGACACCCTCAAGCGCGCCGACAAGCACGGGCGCGTGTTGGAAACGGTTGATCGCACGCCGATCTGGCAGGCCTACACCCCGCAGATGTTCCACCTTGGCGCGCTGCACCGGGCCTTGGCCGACAGCCTGGTCTCGGACGTGGTCATCACCGACGAAGCCTCGGCCATGGAATGGGCCGGGCATGCGCCTCGCCTGATCGAAGGCCGTTCCGACAACCTCAAGGTCACCCGCCCGGAAGACCTAGAATGGCTGCGCCAGCGTCGGGCCTTCCAGTCTTCCTGACGATCAGCCAGCCGGGCCGTAGCAGTCTATCTCAGGTAGACGGGATGGTTGCCCAGGCCCTCCTTGAGAAAGTCCACCAGTTTTCGCACCTTGGGCGAAAGGTGGCGTTGTTGCGGGTACAGCGCCCAAACCGCGGTGTTGGGCGGTTGATGGGCTTCGAGTAACGACACCAGTGCGCCGCTGTGCAAATGCTCCAGCACGTAATAGTCCGGCAACTGGCAAAGACCGACACCTTGCAGGGCCGCATCCAGCACCGCTTGCCCGCTGTTGCAGCGCCAGTTTCCCTGTACCCGCTGGGAAAATTCGCGCCCGTCCTGGGCCAGTTGCCAAATATCCGAGCTGCCGATCAGGCAGTTATGCCGGCTTAACTCCGACAAGCTATGTGGCCGCCCGTACCTGGCCAGGTAGGACGGTGACGCGCACAGGTACATGCGCCGCGGCGCGAGGCGGCTGGCAACCATGCGCGAATCCGCCAGGCGCCCGAGGCGAATCGCCAGGTCCAGGCCTTCGTGCACCAGGTCCAGCTGGCGGTTGGTCAATTCCACGTCCACGCGCAATTGCGGATAAAGCGCCATGAACCGCGTCACCAGCGGCACGATAAAACGCTCGCCGTAAGCCACTGCGCAGGTCATGCGCAACATTCCCTTGGGCTCGCTGGCCAGGTCGCCCACGGCGCGCAAGGCTTCTTCGCGACCGTCCTGCAATCGCTGGCAATGTTGCAGGAAGGTCTGGCCGGCTTCGGTCAATGTCACCTTGCGCGTGCTGCGATACAGCAAGCGTGTTTGCAGGCGCTCTTCCAGTCGCGCGACCTGGCGGCTGATATGGGACGACGACACGCCCAGGCGCTCGGCGGCCGCGGTGAATTGGCTGCATTCGGCCACGGCGACGAACTCGTCGATGCCCTCCCAGCGGTTTTCCAGCATGCTGATTGTCCCTGTACGGCAATAATGTTTTGCTTTTGTCTGGATTATTAATCAGATGAGCATGTTTTACACTGCCGGCCTTACGTTTTTAACCCGATGGAGAAACCGGATGATCAAGTCCCGCGCGGCCGTAGCCTTCGAAGCCAAGAAACCCCTCGAGATCGTTGAAGTGGATGTGGCCATGCCCAAGGCGGGCGAGGTGCTGTTGCGGGTGGTGGCGTCCGGTGTGTGCCATACCGATGCCTACACCCTGTCTGGCGCGGACCCGGAAGGCATTTTCCCGTCGATCCTCGGCCACGAAGGCGGCGCCGTGGTTGAAGCCATCGGCGAAGGCGTGACCTCGGTGGCGGTGGGCGACCACGTGATCCCGCTGTACACCCCGGAATGCGGCAAGTGCAAATTCTGCCTGTCGGGCAAGACCAACCTCTGCCAGGCGATTCGCGCCACCCAGGGCAAAGGCCTGATGCCCGACGGTACTTCGCGCTTTTCCTACAAGGGCCAGCCGATTTTCCACTACATGGGCACTTCGACCTTCTCCGAATACACCGTGCTGCCGGAAATCTCCGTAGCGAAGATTCCCAAAGAAGCGCCGCTGGAAAAAGTCTGCCTGCTGGGCTGTGGTGTCACCACCGGTATCGGTGCAGTGATCAACACCGCCAAGGTCAAGCCAGGCGACACCGTGGCCATCTTCGGCCTGGGCGGCATCGGCCTGTCGGCGGTGATCGGCGCGGTGAAAGCCAAGGCCGGCCGCATCATTGCCATCGACATCAACCCGGCCAAGTTTGAAATCGCCAGGCAGCTGGGTGCCACCGACTGCATCAACCCGAAAGACTACGACCGCCCGATCCAGGACGTGATCGTCGATTTGACCGACGGCGGCGTCGATTTTTCCTTCGAGTGCATCGGCAATGTCCAACTGATGCGTGCGGCCCTTGAGTGCTGCCACAAAGGTTGGGGCGAGTCGGTGATCATCGGCGTGGCCGGCGCCGGCCAGGAAATTGCTACCCGTCCGTTCCAGCTGGTCACCGGCCGCGTCTGGCGCGGTTCGGCGTTCGGCGGCGTGCGCGGTCGCAGCGAGTTGCCAAGCTATGTGGAAATGGCCCAGACCGGTGAAATCCCGCTGGATACGTTCATCACCCACACCATGGGCCTGGAAGATATCAACAAGGCGTTTGACCTGATGCATGAAGGCAAGAGCATCCGCACCGTCATTCACTTCTGAGGTCGGCCATGAGTCTGGAAAACCTGTCGTGCCAGAAAAGCTTCGGCGGCTGGCATAAACGCTACAAGCATCATTCCGACGTGCTGGGTTGCGACATGACCTTCGCCGTGTACCTGCCGCCGCAAGCGGAGCAGGGCGGCAAATTGCCGGTGCTGTACTGGCTATCGGGCCTGACCTGCACCGATGAGAACTTCATGCAGAAGGCCGGCGCGCAACGCATGGCAGCCGAGCTGGGGTTGATCATTGTTGCGCCGGACACCAGCCCGCGCGGCCCCGGTGTGCCGGGTGATCCGGACAACGCCTGGGACTTTGGCCTGGGCGCCGGTTTCTACCTGAACGCCACCCAGGAGCCCTGGGCCCAGCACTATCGGATGCATGACTACGTGGTGCAGGAGTTGCCGGCATTGGTCGAGGCGCATTTCCCGGCGTCGGCCAAACGCGGGATCAGCGGCCACTCCATGGGCGGCCATGGTGCGCTGGTGTGTGCCTTGCGCAACCCGGGGCGTTATCAGTCGGTGTCGGCGTTCTCGCCGATCAACAACCCGATGGATTGCCCGTGGGGCCAGAAGGCATTCTCCCGCTACCTCGGCGAAGAGCGCTCGAAATGGCGCGAATGGGATGCCTGCGTGTTGATCAGCGAAGCCTCGGAAAAGCTGCCATTGCTGGTGGACCAGGGCGACCGCGACGATTTCCTCGCGGTGCAGCTCAAGCCTGAAGCGTTGCAACAAGCGGCCAGGGCGGCGAACCATCCGCTGGAGCTGCGCCTGCAACCGGGCTATGACCACAGCTACTTCTTTATCGCCAGCTTCATCGAAGACCACTTACGCCATCACGCGCGCGCTTTGCTCGGTTAATGTGAGGCAAAAGTAGGTAGAATCACGCCCTGAATTAAATCGGGGCGTTTTTTTATGCGTATTGGCCACGGCTATGATGTGCACCGTTTCGCCGAAGGCGATTTCATCACCCTAGGCGGCGTGCGGATCGCGCACCACCACGGGTTGCTGGCTCATTCCGACGGCGACGTGGTGCTGCATGCCTTGAGCGATGCCTTGCTCGGCGCAGCCGCGTTGGGCGACATCGGCAAGCACTTTCCGGACACCGACCCGACCTTCAAGGGCGCGGACAGCCGTGTGCTGTTGCGTCACGTGGTCGGCTTGATCCATGCCAAGGGCTGGAAGGTCGGCAACGTCGACAACACCATCGTCGCCCAGGCGCCCAAGATGGCACCGCATATCGAAACGATGCGCGCGCTGATTGCCGCGGATCTTCAAGTTGAGTTGGATCAAGTGAACGTAAAAGCCACCACCACCGAAAAGCTCGGGTTTACCGGTCGCGAAGAGGGCATTGCCGTGCACTCCGTTGCCTTGTTGCTGCGCGCATGAATGATCTGCAACTGCTGGGCCCGCGTGCCTATGGCGAGGCCTTGGGCAGCGCTGTTCTGAAGGCCACCGCTGAAGACTTCCAGGTGGATGAAGTGCTGGATATCCCGCTGACCGGCGAGGGTGAACACCTGTGGTTGTGGGTGGAAAAGCGCGGCCTGAATACCGAAGAGGCGGCGCGGCGGATTGCCAAGGCGGCGGGCGTGCCATTGCGTACCGTCAGCTACGCCGGGCTCAAGGACCGCCAGGCGCTGACACGCCAGTGGTTCAGCGTGCAGTTGCCGGGCAAGGCGGACCCGGACCTGAGCGCGGCTGAAAACGACACCCTGAAGATCCTCAAGACCGGCCGTCACAAGCGCAAGCTGCAGCGCGGCGCGCATTCGGCCAACGGCTTTACCTTGCGCCTGACCCAGTTTGCCGGGGATGCGGCGGCCATCGACGCCCGCCTGCAACTGATCGCCCGGAAAGGCATCCCCAACTACTTCGGCGCCCAGCGTTTCGGCCATAACGGCGGCAACGTCGTCGATGCCCGTGACTGGGCGGCGCGCAAGGCCTTGCCGGAGCAGCGCAATGTGCGTTCGCGCCTGCTCTCGACGGCCCGCAGCTTCCTGTTCAATAAAGTGCTGGCGGCGCGGGTGGCCGACGGTTCCTGGCAGCGCGCCCAGGTCGGTGACTTGCTGGCGTTTACCGACAGCCGCAGCTTTTTCCCGGCGGGGGAGGCTGAATGCAGCGACCCGCGCCTGGCAATCCTCGACCTGCATCCCACCGGCCCGCAGTGGGGCGAAGGTGATTCGCCGGCGGCGGGAGCAACCTTCGCGCTGGAACAGGCGATTGCCGACGGTGAAGCCGAACTGCGGGATTGGCTGGTGAATGCCGGCATGAGCCAGGAACGTCGCATTCTTCGACTGCCCATTGGCGGGTTGACGTGGCATTATCCCGAACCTGACATTCTGCAATTGGAATTCGTCCTGCCGGCTGGATGCTTCGCCACTGTCTTGGTGCGCGAGCTTGTAGATCTGGTGCCGGTGGGGCAGACGGACAGCCCATGCGTATTCTGATATCTAACGACGACGGGGTCACTGCACCCGGCCTTGCCGCGCTTCATGCTGCGCTGGCGGATTACGCCGAGTGCGTGGTGGTTGCCCCGGACCAGGACAAAAGCGGCGCCAGCAGCTCGCTGACGCTCGACCGTCCGTTGCATACACAGACGTTGCCCAACGGCTTTATCAGCGTGAATGGCACGCCGACCGACTGCGTGCACCTGGCGATCAACAGCCTGCTGGACCGCGAGCCGGACCTGGTGGTTTCCGGGATCAACCTGGGCGCCAACCTGGGTGACGACGTGCTGTATTCCGGTACGGTGGCGGCAGCCCTTGAAGGGCGCTTCCTCGGTCGGACCTCGTTCGCTTTTTCGTTTGCGTCCCGTCAACTGGACAACCTGGCGACTGCGGCGTATTTCGCCCGCAAGTTGGTGGAGGCCCATGACACCCTGGTCCTGCCGCCTCGCACGGTGCTCAACGTCAATATTCCCAATCTGCCCCTGGACCACATTCGCGGTATCCAGCTGACCCGCCTCGGCCACCGTGCCCGTGCGGCAGCGCCGCTGAAAGTGGTCGACCCGCGTGGCAGGGAAGGGTACTGGATTGCCGCTGCCGGCGATGCCGAGGACGGTGGCGAGGGCACGGACTTTCATGCGGTGATGCAAGGTTATGTCTCGATTACCCCGTTGCAACTCGATCGCACCTTCAGTGATGCCTTCAGTAGCCTCGATGGCTGGCTGGAGGGGCTGCGCTGATGGCTCGTGAACAAGACGACCTGCTGCGCCGGGGCATCGGGATGACCTCCCAGCGCACCCGCGAGCGATTGATCCAGCGCCTGTATGAAGAAGGGCTGTCCAATGCCCAGGTGCTGGAAGTCATCCGGCGTACCCCGCGGCATCTGTTTGTCGATGAAGCCCTGGCGCACCGCGCCTATGAAGACACAGCCTTGCCCATCGGCCACAACCAGACCATCTCCCAGCCCTATATGGTGGCGCGGATGAGTGAGTTGCTGCTGGCGGCGGGCCCGCTGGACAAGGTGCTGGAAATCGGCACCGGCTCCGGCTACCAGACGGCCGTGTTGTCGCAGCTGGTGGAGCGGGTGTTTTCCGTGGAGCGCATCAAGGTGTTGCAAGACCGGGCCAAGGAACGCCTGGTGGAGTTGAACCTGCGCAACGTGGTGTTCCGTTGGGGTGATGGCTGGGAAGGCTGGCCGGCACTGGCGCCATACAACGGCATTATCGTCACCGCGGTGGCGACCGACGTGCCCCAGGCCTTGCTCGATCAACTGGCTCCCGGCGGGCGCCTGGTGATTCCGGTGGGCGCCGGCGAAGTGCAACAATTAATGTTGATCATTCGCGAGGAAGAGGGCTTTTCCCGGCATGTGCTCGGCGCCGTGCGTTTTGTCCCGCTGCTCAACGGTCCGCTGGCCTGATCAATTATTCCTGCGTACTGAATTCTATTGCCGGGTATGTGTCTTACAGCGGGGTCTGTTGAGTCCACATCATCAGCCGTCGGAGCTAAACATGATGAAATTTTCTTTAGAATCGTGTTTCCAGTAAAAACCCAACGGCCAGTTATACTTGCGTCATATTTCAAGCCTGATACAGGCGTTCATAGTCAGCCACCACAAAGGGAGCGGCGGGTGAGTCTCACGGTCATTGCACAGCGTATGAGTCAAACAAGCTTTCAGCGACTGGTGATTGGCCTTGTCTTGAGTTCCTTGCTGGCGGCTTGTTCAAGCACGCCATCCGGTGGTGCGCGGGTGGTCGACCGCAATAACGCGGTACCGCAGAAACCTACCGTTACCACAGGCCAATACGTCGTGCGCAAGGGCGATACGATGTTCTCGATCGCCTTTCGTTATGGCTGGGATTACAAGGCGCTCGCCGCCCGTAACAACATCCCTGTGCCATACACGATACATCCAGGTCAGACCATTCGTTTCGATGGACGAACCGGTTCAACACCGACCGCGGTAGTCACAAACACGGCTTCTTCGCCGTCGTCTTCGAGCAAGACCACCATCATCACCCGGCCTGCAGGCACCGCCGCGCCTAGCGTTGCGAGCAAGCCGGCACCTGCGCCGATGCCGCCGGCGGGGCCCGCACCGACCGGCTGGGGATGGCCCTCAAATGGCATCCTTATTGGAAAATTCTCTTCAAACGGTAGTTTGAATAAAGGCATTGATATCGCCGGGGATTTGGGACAGCCTGTTTTAGCTGCGTCTGATGGGACAGTGGTGTACGCCGGGAGTGGTTTACGGGGCTACGGCGAGCTGGTCATCATCAAACACAGCGATACCTACGTCAGTGCCTACGGTCACAACCGCAGGCTGTTGGTTCGGGAGGGGCAGCAGGTCAAAGTCGGACAGACAATTGCCGAAATGGGGTCAACTGGTACAGACCGGGTGAAACTGCACTTTGAGATTCGCCGCCAAGGGAAGCCTGTTGATCCGCTGCAATTCCTTCCCCGTCGTTGATGTGTTGCACAGCCTGTTCCTCACGTAGTAGGAACAGGCTCCAGCGTTGCCAAGGATAAAGGCGTCGCTTGAGCTTGAGGTCGAACTCACCAAAGGACTATAACAATGGCTCTCAGTAAAGAAGCGCCGGAGTTTGACATCGACGATGAGGTTCTCCTTATGGAGACTGTCATCGATACGGAATCGATGTCGAATGAGGGACCTGCTGTACCTTCAGTTCGCACCAAATCCAAGAACTCCACCGCGTTAAAGCAACACAAGTACATTGATTACACACGGGCGCTCGACGCGACTCAGTTGTACCTCAATGAAATCGGCTTTTCCCCTCTGCTCACTCCCGAAGAAGAAGTCCATTTTGCGCGCTTGTCGCAAAAGGGCGATCCGGCTGGGCGCAAGCGCATGATTGAAAGCAACCTGCGACTGGTGGTGAAAATCGCCCGACGCTACGTCAATCGTGGGCTGTCCCTGTTGGACTTGATCGAGGAAGGCAATCTCGGCCTGATCCGGGCGGTGGAAAAGTTCGACCCTGAGCGGGGCTTCCGCTTTTCGACCTACGCCACCTGGTGGATTCGTCAGACCATCGAACGGGCGATCATGAATCAGACCCGTACGATCCGGTTGCCGATCCATGTGGTCAAGGAGCTCAACGTCTACCTGCGGGCGGCGCGTGAGCTGACACAGAAACTCGATCATGAACCTTCGCCTGAAGAAATCGCCAACCTGCTGGAAAAACCGGTGGGAGAGGTCAAGCGCATGCTCGGTCTCAATGAGCGAGTGTCTTCCGTCGATGTCTCGCTGGGTCCGGATTCGGATAAAACCCTGCTGGACACCCTGACCGATGATCGTCCTACGGACCCATGTGAGTTGCTGCAGGATGACGATCTGTCGCAAAGCATCGACCAGTGGCTTTCGGAGCTGACGGACAAACAGCGTGAGGTGGTGATTCGCCGCTTCGGGCTGCGCGGCCACGAAAGCAGCACCCTGGAAGATGTTGGCCTGGAGATTGGCTTGACCCGTGAGCGGGTGCGGCAGATCCAGGTCGAGGGCCTCAAGCGCTTGCGCGAGATCCTCGAGAAGAATGGCTTGTCGAGTGAGTCGTTGTTTCAATAAACGACGCAGGATGAAATGTGGGAGCGGGCTTGCTCGCGAATACGGTGTTTCAGTCAGCCTATCTGGCGACTGATTCACCGCTTTCCCGAGCAAGC
>NZ_JACARS010000061.1:0-50054 GCF_013386485.1 Pseudomonas sp. P7758
GGGCGTTTGCCAAAAGTGACCCGCTGTAAGAGCGTAACCATAAGCCGCCGTTACCTAAATAACGGATATGTACTCAACCCCAACCCCTAGCGAAACCGCGCAATCACCGCCTCCACCACCGGATTCGGCCGCTGGGTATTCCACGCGACAGCCGTAGTCACCACATTGAGTTTCTGACTCAACCCACGAAACACCACATTGGCCGGCGCCAGCTTCTTCAACGACGCCGGCACCAACGCAATGCCCTGCCCATAGCTGACAAACGCGATCTGCGAAGCCACCGACCGCACTTCATGCAGCACCCGAGGCGAAAACCCGCTGGCACGACAGGTCGCGATCAAATTGTCGAAATACACCGGACTGACGTTGCGCGAAAACATCACCAACGGCTCATTCGCCAGGCTCGACAAACTGATCCGCGTACGACTCGCCAACGGATGATCCACCGGCAGCGCCACCACCAGCCGGTCCTCCGTCAGCGGCAATGACTGCACCGAAGCCCCAAGGTCACCATCCAGCCGGGCAAACGCCAGGTCGATATCCCCGGCCTCCAGCGCCGGCAACGCCTCGACGCTGTCGATTTCCCGCACCGACACCGTGAGCTGCGGGTAATCAAGCTTCAGTTGCTCGATCAACCCCGGCAGCACATCAAACATCGCCGTGGAGATCGCGCCGATGGTCAACATCCCCGACTGCCCCGCCACCGCTTCTTCCACGGCGAGTTCCAGGCGCTCCAGCTGCTCGGCGAACTTGCGCACCGCCGGCAGGATCGCCGCGCCCACCGGAGTCAGCTTGGCCCCCCGTCGGGAGCGGTCGAACAGCTTGACCTTGAGCGCCTGCTCCAGCACCTGGATCTGCTCGCTCAGCGGTGGCTGGGACATGCCGAGGCGCTTGGCCGCACGGCCAAAGTTCTGCTCTTCAGCCACGGCCAGGAACAACCAGAGGTGACGAATCAGGCGAAAGTTGATCATGGTCTTATCCATAGGTTAAGCGTATGCAAGGCTTCTGTACTTCGTAATATACCTATCATAGGCACTGCCTGACACTGGCCGCCTCCGTCACCCGAGGCTTGCCCATGACCCCTGACCGTTTGCTCGACCGCCTGGCCGCACTGGACACCAACACCGTGTCCGACGCCCTCGACTTCCTCGGCCTGCCCGGCGCCACGGTGGGCCTGCGCCCATTGTGGAACTGCCCGAAGATCGTTGGCCGCGCCAGTACCGTACTGCTCGGCCCCAAGTCCGACATCGCCCCGACCGTGCACTTGATCACCCCGGTGATCGAACAGGTCGCGACAGACGACCGGGTGCTGGTGATTGCCGGCGGTATCGAGGGCATTTCCTGCTGGGGCGACATCATCGCCAACGCGGCGTTGCGCAAACACATACGCGGTACGGTGATTGATGGTTTCAGCCGCGATATCGACGGCAGCGAAGCCATCAGCTATCCGGTGTACGGACGCGGCGTGACCATGATCAGTGCGCGCAACCGCGTGGTGCAGCTCGACGCCGGCGTGACCCTCAGCGTTGCTGGCGTAAGCGTCAGCGAGGACGACTACGTGATTGCCGATACCTGCGGCACGGTATTCGTGGCCCAGGCGGTGATCGAAAAGGTCCTGGACCTGGGCGAGCGCATTGCCCGCCGCCAGGACGGCATGGTGCAGGCCGTGCGCAGTGGGCGCTCTGTGGTCGAGGTGATGCACGACGCACAGTTTGAGGCGATCAGCCGATGAGTACCGATATCCAGCGGCTGAACCCGCGCCTGGCCAGCGCACAACCGTCTGCCACCTATCGCATCATGGACCGCGTCGCCGAACGCCGGGCGCAAGGCGCGCAGATTATCTCGCTGTGCGCCGGCGAACCGGATTTCGACACCCCGGCGCATATCCGCGAAGCCGCGATCCAGGCCATTGAAACCGGGCATACCCGCTACACCCAGGTGGCCGGTGCGCGGGCCCTGCGGGAGGCGGTGGCGGCGAAGTTCCGGCGCGAAAACGGCCTGGACGTGTCCTGGCAGGACACCCTCGTGTGCAACGGCGGCAAGCAGGTGATCTACAACGCCCTGGCAGCCACACTCAATGAAGGCGACGAGGTGATCGTGCCCGCGCCGTACTGGGTCAGTTACCCGGAGATGGTGCAACTGTGCGGCGGCGAAGCGCGCATCGTCACCTGTGATGCCGACAGCGGTTTCAAGCTGACACCCGAGGCCCTGGCCGCTGCAATGACCCCGAAGACGCGCTGGCTGATCCTCAACTCACCGTCCAACCCCACCGGTGCGGTGTACAGCGAGGGCGAGCTACGGGCGCTGGCCGAAGTGCTGTTGGCCCACCCGCAGGTGCTGATCCTGGCGGACGACATCTACGAGCACCTGATCTTCGACGGCCAGGTGTTCCATACCCTGGCCCAGGTTGAACCCCGGCTGGCACCGCGTACATTGACCATGAACGGCGTGTCCAAGGCCTATGCCATGACCGGCTGGCGCATCGGTTTCGCCACCGGCCCACGCTGGCTGCTGGAGGCCATGGAAAAACTCCAGGGCCAGCAGACCTCCGGCGCCTGTTCGATCTCGCAACAGGCGGCCCTCGCTGCACTGGAAGGCCCCAGGGATTTCATCCGCGACAGCCGCCGGGTGTTCCAGGCGCGCCGGGACTTGATGGTCCAGTTGCTGAACGACACGCCAGGCCTGACGTGCATCAGCCCCGCCGGCGCGTTCTACGCGTTCGCCTCATGCGCCGCGCTGATCGGGCGCACCTCGGCGGGCGGGCGGCTGCTGCGCAGCGATGAAGACGTGGCCCTGGCGCTGCTGGATGAGGCCAATGTAGCCGTGGTGCATGGCAGCGCCTTCGGCCTGGGGCCGTACATCCGCATCGCCTATGCCCTGGACGACAAGTCGTTGCGCCAGGCGTGCGAGGCAATCCGCGGCTTCTGCAGCAGCTTGCTGGCAGAAGAATAAAAGTGATGAGTTCACATAGATAAATATCGCTAATGGTGGCGTGCGCCCCTTCTTAAGATTAAGGCCGAACAGGACAACACTCACAACAACAAGGTCCGCCCCCATGTCTATGCCTGAAGTCATAAAACCCGCTGTGCGCAGCCAATACCGCTGGGTGGTTGCTGCGCTGATTTTCCTGATCTACACCGTGGCCGCCGCCGACCGGGCCAACCTCGGCGTGGCGCTGCCGTTCATTCGCCAGGAATTTGCAATGAGCAACGCCCAGGCCGGTGGCCTGGTCAGCCTGTTCCTGCTGGCTTACGCCCTGGCACAACTGCCGTCGGGCTTTGCCTTCGGCCGCTTTGGCGTCAGCCGGATCCTGCCGGGGGCCATGGTGCTGACCTCCCTGTTGACCGGGCTGGTGGGCACCGCCAGCTCACTGCTGGCACTGAAACTCTATCGCCTGGGCCTGGGTATCGCCGAAGGCCCGCTGCCCATCAGCATGACCACCACCATCAACAACTGGTTTCCGGCACGGGAAAAAGGCACCGCGTCGGGGATCTTTTTATCGGCCGTGAAGTTCGGACCGGTGATCGTGCCGCCGCTGTGTGCCGTGATCATTTCGGTGTGGGGCTGGCGCGAAATTTTCTACTTCTTTGCGATCCCGGGCATCGTACTGGCGGTGGTCTGGTACTTCCTGGTCACCGACCATCCGTCCCGCAGCCGCTTCGTCAACCAGGCCGAACTTCAATACATCGTCGAAGACACCGCAATCGCCCAGACCGCCCGTGTGCACAAGACGCCGGCGTGGGTGAAAAAGCTCGACCGGGTGATCCGCACCCGCGATGAAAAGCCCCTGGAAACCAACCGTCAGGTTTTCACCTCATGGAATATCTGGGGGTGCGCCACCAGCTACTGCTTCCAGCTCGGTGTCTCCAGCGTGCTGCTGGCGTGGATTCCCACCTACCTGATGACCGTCAAGCAGTTCTCGATCATGAACATGGGCCTGGTCTCGGCAGCGCCCTGGGTGGGCGCGGTGCTGGGCAACCTGCTGGGCGGTTTCTGCTCGGACCGCCTGATGGGCGGGCGCCGCAAGCCGGGCATGTTGCTGTCGGCGGTCGGCACCTCGTTGATGATGTACCTGCTGATCAATTCACCGGCCGAGCCCCTGCCCTACGGCTTGCTGCTGATGCTGACCGGCGTGGTGCTGAGCCTCGGCTTCTCGTCCTACATGGTCTACCCGATGGGCCTGACCACCAAGAAGACCTTCCCGATCTCCAACGCCATCGTGAACATGATCGGCCAGTTGGGCGCCGCCGCCACGCCCTTCATCACCGGCCTGCTGCTGGACAACTACGGCTGGAACTACGTATTTGCCTGGCTGGCGATCGGCTCGTTCATCAGCTTCATCATTTTGCTGACCATTGCCGAGCCCCGCCCGGCCTCCAGCCACCCGACCTGATTTGTCACCACCACGAGGAGTTATCCATGTCACCCCAAGACCAAGAATTGGTTGCCCTGTTTGCCGGCCTGGACACCCCGGGCGTGTCCGACGCCCTGGACAAGCTAGGCCTGCCCGGCCAATGCCTGGGAATCATGCCCCTGGACAACTATCGCCAGGTGGTAGTCGGCCCGGCCTTCACGGTGCGCTACGTCAGCGCCAGCACCCCGCCGGGCACCGTAGGCGACTTTATCGATGACGTGGCCGAAGGCGATGTGGTGGTGATCGACAACGACGGACGCATCGACTGCACGGTGTGGGGCGACATCATGACCCAGTACGCCGGCAGCCAGCGGATCGCCGCGACGGTGATCGATGGCGTGTGCCGCGACGTGAGCAAGGCCCTGGGCGACGGCTACCCGCTGTTCACCAAGGGCCGGTTCATGCGCACGGGCAAGGACCGGGTTGAAGTGGAAGCGGTAAACCAGCCGGTGTCCATCGGCCAGGCCCGGGTGTGCGCCCGGGACATCGTGGTCGCCGACGCCAACGGCGTGGTGATCGTGCCGCGCGAGCGGGCCCATGAAGTGGCAGCCTGTGCACGCTCGATTGAAGCGGTGGAAGCGCGTATCCGGGCGCTGCTCGATGAAGGCAAATCCCTGCGTGAAGCCCGCGCAGCGCTGGGTTATCACACCCTGCAACGCAAGGGCTGAAAGGGCCTTCAGTTCGCCGGTCGCAACAGCTGCATCTGCTGGCGATAGTCATCCGTCACCTGCCGCGCCTGACCGCTGCTGGTGATCACCCTCGGCGTGATCAGCACGATCAACTCGGTGCGATCCCTGGACTTGCTGGTGTTGCCAAACAACCAGCGCAGCCCGGGGATTTTCCCCAGGTACGGCACGGCGCTGACGCTCTCGGCGTTGTCCTGCTTGATCAGCCCGCCGAGCAACACGGTCTGGCCGCTTTGCACCGCCACCTGGGTGGACACCGAACGTGTGGAGATGCGCGGGTTGTTGGGCGTGTCACTGCTGTTGGTGGTTTGGTTCTCGGCGTCGCTGACCTGTTGCTGGATGTCCATGTACACCAGGCCGCCCGGGTTGATCCGCGGCACCACGTCGAGGATCACCCCGGTCTGCACGTATTCGACGCTGCTCAAGGTGCTGTCGGCGTTGCCGGTGTTGACCGTGGTCTGGCTGATGGGGATGTTGTCCCCCACCTGGATCTGCGCCGGCTGGTTGTTCATCACCACCAGCGACGGCGCCGACAGCACCTGGGTGCGGCCGTTGGTTTCCAGGGCGTGCAAGGCCACTTGCAGGTTGGAGCTGACGAAGGAATAGAACAGCGAATCCGCGCCCAATCCCGCACCGCCGCCACCCAGGGCGCCCTGGCCGCCAGGGGTATTGGCTACCGTGGTGCTGGTGGAGTTGCCCGCCAGGCGGCCCAGGTACCATTGCACCCCGAGGTCCAGTTCGCCGGTGAGTTTGACTTCGAGGATGCGCGTCTCGATCTGCACTTGCAGCGGCGGGTTGTCGAGGCGCTTGATCGCCGATTCGATCTCCTTCCACTGCACCGGTCGGGTGCGTACCAGCAACTGGTTACTGCTTTTTTGCGCGGTGATCCGGGTGCCGGCGTCGAGGCTTTTGGCAGCGCCCGGCTCTGCATTTTCACCGTCTTCGCTGGCGGCCGGGGCCTGGTCCTCATCGTCACTGACGGGCGGGCTATTGCTGCTGTTGTTCAAGCCACCCGAGGTGCCGCCGCTGGTGTTGAGTGACGACAAGGTCGCCGTGCGCAGCCCCGGCGCCACCTGGGCCGGCGCATCGTCCTTGATCGCGCCGGTGCCGTAGATCTGCCGCAGGTATTTGGCGAGGTCCGTGGCCTTCATGTTGCGCACGTCGTAGACGTACATCTGCGGCTCGTTGCCGCCGCCTTCATCGATGGTGTGAATCCAGTCGCCAACTTCACTGAGGTACTGCGGCTGGGACGAGATCGCCACCACCGAATTGGTCCGCTCGATGGGCAGGAAGCGCACCATGCCCGCCAGGGGCATGCCGCTGTCGGGGCCAAACATTTTTTGCAGCTCGGGCATCAACTCTGCGACCGAAGCCCGTTGCAAACCGAACACCCCCACCGACATCCCCTTGAGCCAATCGACGTCGAAGGTGTCGATGGTGTCCTGATAGTTGGCCAACTCATCCGGCGTACCGGCCAGGCTCAGCACGTTGCGTGCCGGGTCCACCAGCAGGAATGCGTTTTCCCGGGCGAACGGCTTGAGCAGTTTCTGCATTTCCGTGGCCGAGATATAGCGCAGCGGAAACAGCCGTGCGGAGAGTCCGCTGGAGGGTTGCGACACGCTCATTTCCGGCACCAGCTTGCCCGCCACCGCCTGGTTGGCGGGCAGAATCACGTAGCGCTGGCCCTGGCGGATCATCGCGTTATCGGTCCAGGACAACAGGGTTTCGAGGATCGACAGCGCCTGTTTCTTGTTCACCGGCTTTGAGGTGGAGAAGCTTACGTTGCCTTTCACACCCTGGGCGATGCTGTAGTTCTCGTGCAGCAGGTCGCCCATGACGCTGTTGATCACCGCCTCAATCGGCTGGTCGGCGAAGTTGAACACGATGTCGCCGCTGGCTTCATCCTTGACCGCCGGCGCCGGTGCGGGCTGGCGCACGAACTGCTGGTTACCGCGAATCAACTGGCGCTGGGGCGGCGTAGGCGCCTGGGGTTGGCGGCTGTCGGCCGCAGGCGACTCGCTGGCCGGGTCCAAGGGCGGCCGTTGCGAACCGGTGCCCTGCATCGCCTCGTGAAGCAAGGCATCGTCCGGGTCGAGGTGATCGGGGAATGACCCACAGCCGCCCAAGGCGACGGCGGTGGCCAGGCAAAACACGCTGGTGCGCAAGGCGCTAGGGGAAGTATCGATCAAGGGGCGGGCTCGTGAGGAAGGGAAATCGGTGGTGTGGTGGACGGCGGCGGCAAACGCGGAACGCTGAGGCTCAGGGTTTGCGTGCGGCCATCCAGCACAAAACGGGCGTGCAGCGGTGTCAGGTGTTCCAGGCGCCAGCCGTTGGGCAGAGTCTGGCCTTGGTGGACCTTGAGCGGCGGGCCCTCGTCACGCTTGAGCAGCGCGACGCGCAGGTCGCCATCGAGCAGCACGCCGGTCAACTTCAGGCTCGACAGGCTGGAAATCTCGGCCTGGCCAACGGCGGCATCGGGGCTGCGGTCGGGGCTGAACAGCGGCGCTTGCCAGGTGCCGGCGAGGCTTTCCAGGGTCGCACTCGGGGCCACGTGAACCTTGGCCGAAGCATTGGCGCGCGCGGCGGAGGCAGGCTCATCCAACCACTGCGGCGCATCGCCGATGCTGCTCAGGATGCCCACCATCAGCAGGCCCAGCAGCCCGGCCACACCGAGCAACACCCACTCGAGGGCGCGCAATGAATTGATCATCGGCGGGCCTGCGTGGCGGCTGCCGGTTGCAGATAACCGCGCACCAACAGGTGCACCACCAGCTTTCCGGCACCGCCGCTGGCGGGGGCATTCGGCCCGCGACGGACGCTCATTTCATCCACGAACAGGAACGGTCGCTGGTACTCAAGCTCATGCAGGATCGCGGTCAAGGGTTCGATGGCGCAGTTGAGGGTCAGGCTGACTTTGACCTGGCGATAGGGCTCGGTATCGTCCTGCTCCGGGGTGATGGGCATGCGCTGGGTCAGGCTGCAGCCGCCGCCGAGGCCGGCGCGGCTGTTGATCAGGTCGGCGATGCGCTGCATCAGGTCCGCCGCCACGGCGCTGGGGTCATCCCCCGGCAACAGGCTGGTGCTGCTGGCCGGGTCCTGGCGGGCTTGCTCCAATTGCTCACGCAAGGCGGCGCCCTGGTGCAGCAGGCCCGCATAGCGTTGCTGTTGTTCGCGCAGCTGTTCGGCCTGCTCGCCCATGGCACGCAATGGCCCGGCGAACCAGCTGTCGATCAGCAGCCAGTAACCGCCGCCCAGCACCAGCGCCAGGACCAGCAAGGCGGCGCCGCGACGCTCACGGGGTGTCAGTGGTCGGCGCATCGGCGGCCTCCTGGTGCAAGTGGGCGCGCAGGGAAAACTGATCCTTGCCGGTTTGCGCATCGGGTTGGATCACCCCTTCGAACTGGGGGTTTTCCAGGCTGTGGCAAGCCTTGATCCGGGTGATCAGGGCACTCGCCTTGGCGCTCTGCCCGGAGAAGGACACGTCGGCGCCGTCGTTGACCTCCAACTGGTCGATCCAGGTATCGGCGGGCAGGCAGGCGGTCAGCTCGTTGAGCAACGCCGCCAACGGCGGTTGTGCCGACTTGCGGCGAATCAGGTACTGCGCGGCGCCACGGGTATTGAGCAGTTGCTGGCGCAGGCTCTGGACCTCGGCGACCTGGGCTTTCTGTTGTTGCACCTGCGCCTGCATGACGTCGAGCACCCGCTGGCGGTCGTTGAGCCACAGCAGCATCGCGGCAATCAGCAAGGCGCCGCACAGCCAGGGCAGGCTGCGTTGCAAGCCCTTCCCGGCCGGGCGCTGGCGTGGGCGCAACGGCGCCGGCAGCAGGTCGATGCCCATTGGCCCGTCCACATCCACCGCATGGGGCTGCAAGCCGAGGGCAGCGCAGTCCAACAGGATTTGATCCAGGCGCTCCCGCAGGATGGCCACCAGGGTCACCTGCACATGCGTGGCGGTGCGCCGTTCCTGACGGGCCACGAAGTACAACTGTTCAGCCTCGAACGGGGTAAAGCGGTCCAGCTCATAACCCACCACGGTCGACAGGTTGCGCGCGGCCGCCAGGGGCAGTTGCAGGGTTTGCAGCAACACCGCCGAGGGCGCGAGCACCAGCACCTGGCACACCTCGTCGGCAGGTTTTGCCACCGGCCCGGTCAACGGCCAGTGGTAGCGGTGCTCGAGGATGTCACGGACCGACAGCCACGCCGGCAGGCAGCCACGCAGCTCCTTGAGCCACAGGCGCCAGCCCACTTGCAGCAAGCTGCCGCGCCAGCGCCGGGTGAGCGGTTCGGCCAGCTGTTGAAGGCGCGCCACTGGCGCCGAAAGGTATGGATTCATTCTTGCCAACGCAGCACCCGATAAGGTTGTGCGCTTCCCTCCGATGGGCTCAATAAAACCGTGGTTCGTAACCGGGCGTGGTAACCGCCGGGGCGTTGTGCGCGGCTGTCGATCACCAGCACGTCACCGGGGTCGGCCCCTACTGCGCTCTGCCGGGGCAGGTTCAGCGCCTGGCGCATCAATGGGCTGGCGAAAGCGGGATCGGGCCGGTCCAGGCCGCTCCACAAACTGATTTCCGGGGCCAGCCGGCTGTACAGCGCCTGGGTCATGCCGGGCAATTGCCGCACTTCCTCCACCACGCGGAACGGCGCCAGGCCTGCGTTGCGCCGCATTTCCAGGTCCCTGGCGAGCCGGCTGGCCTGGGCCTGGGTGGCGCCGCAGGCCAGGGCCAGCCGGGCAAAGTCAGCGGCCTCGGCGCTGTTCAAATACAGCTTGCCGCGCTCGCTGTGCAGGCTCACGTGAAGCTGTGCGTCATCAAATACCAGGGGCATTTCGCGGCCGTCGGCGATCCATTGCTTGCGTTGCAGCGGGTCGGCCAGGGCCTGCATGGCCAACGCCACACCCGCCTCCGCTGCCAGCAGCGCCTGGGTATGCTGGCGATGCCACAGGGCCTGGCGGCTTTCCAGTTGTACCCAACCGGCCAGGCCGCCCAGCAGCAAGCTGAGCAACGCCAGTACCCACAGCACCAGCAGCAATGCAACGCCGCGCTGACGCTTCATTCGCCTGATGCTCCGCTGGAGAGGTTCAGCCGCAGGGCAACCACTTGGGTGACCCACGGCACCGGTCCGTTGACTTGTGCTGCAATGCGTACCGCATAAGGCAGGCGTTTGGTCCACGGCCAGTCACTGATCCAACCGGTGGCCTGGCCCTTGGGCGACAGGCCGCGATAGCTGAATTGCAGATCCTCGACGTTCTTCAGCAACACCTGCGGTTCGCTGCGGGTGGCCGGCACGCTCACTTGGGCATTGGACTCAAACCGTGCGAACGCCACCTGCAACTCGCGCTCGGTCAACTGCAAGGTGAAACGCTGGATACCGCCACCGAGCACGCCCGGCAAGGTCGCGACGTATTGCAGGCGCTGGGGAGCGCCGACAAAAAAGCCGTTGGTCTGGCTGTCGTCCTCGGTCACGTCCAGGGGCAGCGCCTCGCTGATGGAAGTGCGCAGGAACTGTTGCGCGGCGCGACTTTCATCCAGGCTGACGGTGTAGCGCTGCGCCTTGAGTACTGCACGGTTGGCTCCCAGGAGCGCGCCGCCCACCAGGGCCAACAACACGCCCAGCAGGCTAAGCACGATCATGATTTCGAGCAACGTGAAGCCCCGCTGCTGCTTCACTGGAGGCTCCCGTCGCGGCTGGCGCGCAGTTTCAAGGTACTGAAATTTGCGCGGCGCGGACCTTCGCTGACGCTGAGATCGAGGCGAAACAAATGTGGCTGACCGATGCGGGTGGGCTGCTGGGCGACGCGCAGTTGCCAGGCAATGCCGTCCAGCTCGCCCTGGCGCACGCCACTGGCCAGGGGCCCCGACGCCTCCTGATCCATCACGCTCAAGGCGGTATGGGTCAGGCGGTCGCTGTGGGCCACCTGCAACAACGAGCGCGCGCTTTGGCCGAACGCGACCAGCAACACCGTGCTGCAGATCGCCATGAGGGTCAGCGCTGCGAGCATTTCCAGCAAGGTGAAACCCGACTGACGCTTCATGGCAATGCCCTGGACTGCACGCTACCGGTCAGCCAGCCGACGTCGATGCGCCAGCGCCGCGTGCCATTGGCCAATAACAGGTTGCCGCCGGTAGAGCTGCCGTCGGGGTAAAACTCCACCGCAGCGCCTGCGTGTTCGGCGGTGTGCAGGGTCACTTGCAGATCGGCCGGCCAGTGCTTGATGGGTTGCCCCGGCGCCTGAAAGCTCAGCCGGGCCAAGTCGAAGACGGTCTTGGCCGACCTGCCGCTGACAATCGCCCGTGCCCGTGTGCTGCGCAGGGCATCCACCATCTGCCCGACCACCTGGCGCTCTTTCGCTACCCGCAGGCCTTGTTGCAGGCCAAATCCCACCAACCCGGCCGCGATGCTGATCAACACGATCACCACCAGCATCTCCAGCAGGGTAAAGCCGCGTTGGAGGGCCGGCATTATTCCCAGTTGCCCAGGTCGGCGCTGTAGCCTTCGCCGCCGGGCTGGCCGTCCTGACCGTAGAAGATCAGGTCGAAGGCGCCATGTTCACCGGGGAAGCGATAGCCGAAGGCATGGCCGAACGGGTCCTTGAGGTCTGAGGGCTTGGCGTACGGTCCGGCCCAGCCGGCGGTGTTGCCGGGCTTGTCGACCAATTGCTGGAGGGTCTTGGGTGGCGAGCCGACGTCCAGGCCGTAGCTCTCGATCTTCATGCTCAGGCTGGCCAGTTGCGCCTTGCCCGCGCCGTATTTGCCCTTGTCGACGTTGCCGCCCACCTGGCGCACCACGATGGTGGCGACGATGCCCAGCAACACGATCACCGCGAGCATTTCCAGCAAGGTGAAACCGCCTTGGCGGCGGGCGGGTTTGAAACGGGTATGGCGCATCGGCTTGCTTCCTTGGGTCTTCATATATTGCTGGTCAGGCTCATCAGCGGCAGCATGATCGCGAGCATGATCACCGCCACCAGCACCGCCATGACCACCGTCAGGGACGGCACCAGGGCGGCGAGCAGGCGGTCGATGCCGCGCTTGGCTTCGACGTCGAACACGTCGGCGACCTTGAGCAGCATGCTGTCCAGTTCACCGGCCTGTTCGCCGACTTCAATCATTTGCAGGGACAGGTCCGGCAGCAGCGGTTGGCTGCCAAATGCACTGGCCAGGGTGCCGCCGCCTTTCACCGACTCGGCGGCCTGGGCCACTTGTGCCTGCAAGGCACGGTTGGTGCAGACCTGGCGGGCGATCACCAGCGCTTGCAGCAGCGCCACGCCGTTGCTCAGCAAGGTGCCGAGGGTGCGTGCCAGGCGTGCGGCTTCGACCCGCTGCAACAGCGGGCCGATAACGCGGATACCCAGCACGCGCCGGTCGTACTGCTCGCGGTGTCGTGGGTTGCGCAGGCGTGCCGCCAGGGCCCAGACCGTCACGATCAACCCGGCAAAAACCGCCAGGCCATAGGCGCCGAGGAACTGCCCAAGGCCCAGGATCACTTCGGTGATCAACGGAATCGGCACACCCAGGTCCTTGAAGATCGGCACGAACTGCGGCACCACGTAAGCCAGCAACAGCGCCAGGGAACCGAGCACGCCCACCACCAGGAAGGCGGGATAGATCAGCGCGTTGATCACCTCGCCTCTCAATAACTGGCTGCGTTCCAGGTAGTCACTGAGTTGGCGCAGGGTGTTCTCCAGCGCACCGCCCGCCTCACCGGCACGCACCATGCTCAGGTACAGCGGCGAAAACTGGCTGCCCTCCTCTTCCAGCGCTGCCGACAATGGCTTGCCGGCCTTGACGTGCTCGCGGATACGTTCGATCAGCGCTCGGGTCTGCGGCTGGCCGGGCTGCTTGAGCAGGATGCCCAGCGAGCGTTCCAACGGTTGGCCTGCGCCCAGCAGGGTGGCCAGTTGCTGGGTAAAACTGACCAGCGCCGCGCCATTCAACTGGCCGCGCCCGAAGGCATTGCGCAGCCCTTGGGCACCGGCGGCATCGATGTGCAACAGCAGCAGGCCACGTTTGTGCAGCGCAGCGACGGCGGCGGCCTTGTCCTTCGCTTCGAGGGTGCCGTTCTGCGCGACGCCCTGGCTGTCCAGGGCACGGTATTTGAACAGGCTCACGCGCCCTCTCCACGGGTGACGCGCAACACTTCTTCAAGGGACGTGACACCGGCCACCGCCTGGCGCAGGCCTTCTTCATGCAGGGTGCGCAAGCCACCACGGCGGGCGGCCTGTTCGAGGGTCGCGGCGTCGGCCTGGCGCATCAACAAGCTGCGCAGTTCGTCATTCATCACCAGCAATTCGGTGATTGCACTGCGGCCGTGGTAACCGCCGCCGGCGGCGTTGGCGCGAGGCCGGTAAAGCAGGATCGGGCGCTGCTCGGTGAAGCGGTCGAGGCCGTGTTCCTCGATCAACTCCGGCGGTGCTTCAAACGCCTCACGGGTCGCCGGGTCGAGGCGGCGCACCAGGCGCTGCGCGAGGATGCCATTGACGGTCGAGGCGATCAGGTAGCTCTCCACCCCCATGTCCAGCAGGCGCGTGATACTTGCTGCGGCACTGTTGGTGTGCAGGGTCGAGAGCACCAGGTGGCCGGTCAGGGAGGACTGGATGGCGATGCGGCAGGTTTCGAGGTCGCGGATTTCACCGATCATGATCACGTCCGGGTCCTGGCGCACGATGGAGCGCAGCGCCCCGGCGAAATCCAGCCCAATGGCCGGCTTGACCTGGATCTGGTTGATGCCTTCCAGTTGGTATTCCACCGGATCTTCGACGGTGATGATCTTGCGCTCGGCGGTATTGAGCCGCGACAACGCGGTATAGAGCGTGGTGGTTTTACCCGAGCCGGTGGGCCCGGTGACCAGCAGGATGCCGTGGGGTCGCTCGAGCACTTCAAGGAAGGTTTCCAGGCGCTGGCCGTCAAAGCCCAGGCTCTGGAAATCGAACTGCACGGTCTGGCGGTCCAGCAGGCGCATCACCACCGACTCGCCAAAACTGGTGGGCACCGTGGATACCCGCAGGTCCAGTTCCTTGCCCTGGATGCGCAACATGATCCGGCCGTCCTGCGGCAGGCGGCGCTCGGCGATGTCGAGGCGCGCCATGATCTTGACCCGGGAAATCACCGCCGCCGAGGAACTCGCCGGCGGCGCTTCCGCTTCATGCAGCACACCGTCGATGCGGTAGCGCACCTTGAGCTGGTTTTCGAACGGTTCGATATGGATGTCCGAGGCGCGGTGCTCCACGGCCCGTTGCAGGATCAGGTTGACCAGGCGAATCACCGGGGCTTCGGAGGCCATGTCCTTGAGGTGTTCGATGTCTTCCAGGGCGCCGCCCTGTTCATCGAGGTTTTCGATCAGGGTGCCCATGGCGGAACGGCCCTGGCCGTAGTAACGCTCGATCAGGGTTTCGACTTCGTTGCGCGGCCCGACCGCCAGCCACACCGGCACGCCGCACGCGTACGCCAGGGCCTGGAACGGATACAGCAGCGCCGGGTTGGCCGCCAACACCCGCACACCACCGTGGCTCCAGCCCACCGGCACCACTTGGTAATGGCGCATGAAGCGTTCGGTCAGCGCCGGCAGCGGGTCGAGCACGGGCGGTGCGGCATCCGCCAGCAGCAACGGCGTGCCGAGCAAATCGGCCCAGGCCCGCGCCAGTTCCACTTCGGAAACCAGCCCCAGGCGCGTCAGCAGGCCGAGCAGTTCGGGGTCGTCGGATTCCTGGGATAACCGTCGAGCACGTTCCAGGTCGACGGTTTTCAGACCGGCTTTTCGCATCAGCCACGCGCACACTTGTTCGGCATCCGGAATCTGCATTCGGCATGCATCGATGGGCATTGACGGTATCGGCTGGGGCATCTGCACAAGTCTGAGGGGCTATTTAAAAACCTGTTCCGTGGCACGCGCCGGAACAAGGGCATCCACACTTAGTTGGAGGTTTTTAGCGCAAGCGCTGTCATGACAAGGTACGGACCCTACACCAAAACATTTTGCATTACAGCCCACTTAAGTTATGGCCTTTTAGAACTACCAACAGGCGCCATTAGTTAGCCATGACCGTACGCATGATGTTTAAAGCATCGACTGACATGTTTAAACTTAGTTCATCAGCGCAATAAAATATCGCCAGCCTCACGCAAGATCTGGGTCTATCCCGGCACCTAATGGCAATCAATGATCAGTTCAATAGGCCATCTTGCAATATCACATGGACACTACTCAAAAGAACAACCCACCAAGTCATTGCACTTTTTAAATCGCGAAACTCACCGCACTAATTGCAATTAGCCATCGCTAAAACTTGTCACCGAAGAAGAACTACCCACTGATAAAAAAGAGACGAGCGCACGCAATCAAACGCATGTTTCAGCGCCTGACCTTGAATAATCCGTTATCAGAAAATACCGAGAGTCAACGCAACATGGCCATGAGCCGCAACTGGACTCAGGCGCTCTCGCGCTCGATCAAGCGGCACTCCAGCAGGTTCAAGCGCTGCACCTCATCCTCAACCGGCAACACGCCCAGGCTTTCCAGTACCCGCGTTGCCGCCAGCACACCGATCTCCAGGGCGGGCGG
Source organism: Pseudomonas sp. P7758 (assembly GCF_013386485.1). Taxonomy (NCBI): domain Bacteria; kingdom Pseudomonadati; phylum Pseudomonadota; class Gammaproteobacteria; order Pseudomonadales; family Pseudomonadaceae; genus Pseudomonas; species Pseudomonas sp. P7758. The sequence goes on from NZ_JACARS010000061.1 coordinate 15,658, forward strand.
CTTGATGGTGCTGAGACTGGGCAAGAGCATTTCGGCAAACGGGTAATCACCAAAGCCGAGCACCGCACACTCCTCGGGGATTCTCAGCCCTGCCCGTTGCCCCGCCAGCAAGCCACCGGCGGCCAGGTTGTCATTGGCGAAGATGATTGCGTCGGGCGGCGTGGCGGCGCTCATCAACACGTGCATCGCTTGCTTGCCCGCCTCAAACGGTGCGCGATCGGCGTCCGGGGCAAACACCCACGGCTGCATGCCCAACTCAATCAGGGTCGCGCTGTAGCCATCCCGGCGCTCCAGTGCACTGAAGTCCCCCGGCGCGCTGTTCTGTACGAACGCGATGCGCCGATAACCCTTGCCATGCAGGTAGCGCGCAGCCGTTACGCCCACCTCGTAATGCGAGAAGCCAATCTGCAACGGCTCCCGCTCGGGTTGGTAATCCCAGGTTTCAACCACCGGGATATCCGCCTCGGCGATCATCTTCTCGGTGCCCGCGCTATGGAAGCGGCTGGTGAGCACCAATGCCGCCGGGGACCAGCCGAGAAACGCGCGCACTGCATTTTCTTCCTGCTCGGCGCTGAAGTAACTGGACGCCAGCAGCAATTGGTAGCCGTGGCGGCTGAGGGTATCGCTGAAGCCCTGGATGGTATTGGCGAAGATCGGCCCGGAGATGTTTGGAATCACCATCGCGACGATCCTGCCCCGCGCCGACGCCAGCCCACCCGCCACCAGGTTCGGCACGTAGCCCAATTCGGCAACCACCGCCGCGATGCGTTCGCGGCGTTCGGGCGAGACCTGTTCCGGCTGGTTGAAATAGCGCGACACGGTAATCGCTGACACACCGGCCTGGCGCGCCACGGTATTCAAGGTGACGCGGCCGGCACCACGGCGTTTCCGGGGTTTGTCTTCGCTCAAGGGACGATCCTGTTAAAAACCTAAAAGAATATAAAACTAATTTTTTAGTATTTGACGCTCTATATCGCACCTACCAATAATGCCGATGTTAGCGCTACCAAAGCGTTTTGTCTGCTACTCGCTCGAGCGAATGCCCAAGACGGATTCAACGGCGCTGTCGTCGCAGAACGGCAGCGGTTCAGGGCATTTTTCGGGCGGTCAGAGCATGCACACACATTCGGGGCAACCTCAAAAACTTTCGCAATCCATACGCGCCGCCACCGGGCGCCGCGCCCACCTGGGTTGGCTACTGGCGGGGCTCGCCGCCCTGCCCGTTCCCGCTGCATTCGCCGCCGACGACCAGGAACCCACCCTCAAGCCGGTCACGGTCACCGCCACCCGCCGCGAAGAGTCGCTGCAAAAAGTCCCGGTAGCAGTTTCGGTACTCGATGGCGAACAACTGGAGCGTGACAATCGCAACGGCGTGGCGAGCATCGTCCAGCAGGTACCCTCGCTGAATTTCCGTACCGGCGCGTCGAACAAGGACACCTCGTTGTTCGTACGCGGAGTGGGCACGATATCCACCTCGCCCGGGGTTGAACCCACGGTGGCGACGGTGATTGACGGCGTGGTGTACGCCCGCCCCGGCCAGGCTACCCTGGACCTGCTCGACCTGGATCGTGTCGAAGTGCTGCGCGGGCCCCAGGGCACACTGTTCGGCAAGAACGCCTCGGCCGGCGTGCTGAATATCACCAGCAAGGCGCCGACGGCCGAGACCCACGGCTATATCGACCAGTCCTACTTCAGCGGCAATGAAAGCCGCACCCGCTTCGGCCTGGGCGGCAGCCTGATTCCCGGCACGCTGAAGGGCTCCATCAGCGGGCTGTTCGGCAGCTACGACGGTAACGTCGACAACAAGCACAACGGCCAGGAAGTGAACGGCTACAACCATCAGGGCGTGCGCGGCAAACTGGAGTTCACCCCCAACGACGACGTGAAACTGACCCTGATTGCCGACTACATGCAGTCCCACGACGATGCGCCAAATGGCGTGGTGAGCAAATCCCTGACCCCGGCGTTCGCCAACGCGCTGAACCCGGTGCGCGGGACCAGCGACAACCGCGACATCAACACCGACACCCGCAGCCACGTGGAGGACACCAACAAAGGCCTGTCTGCCCAACTGGACTGGAACCTCGGCGACTACACCCTGACCTCGATCACTGCCTGGCGCGGCTGGGACAACACCCAGTACCAGGACGGCGACCGCCTGGGCACCGTGACCGCCGCTTTCCCCGGCACCGCCGACAAAGGCCAACTGGCGTTCGACCAATACTCCCAGGAGCTGCGCCTGGCCTCGCCCAAAGGCGAATTCCTCGAATACGTCGGCGGCCTGTTCTACATGCACGGCAAGGATCAGGAAACCTACCAGCGCACCCTGACCACCACCACACGCACCGACCGCGGCATCGCCGACTACGGCACCACCAGCGACAGCTACGCGGTGTTCGGCGAGACCACGCTGAATTTCACCTCGGCCTTTCGTGGCATCGCCGGCCTGCGCTACACCCACGACGACCTGGAATACGATCACCGCCGTGTCTCCACCTCGGCCACCACTGTCAGCGGCATTCAACCGGCCACCAGCAGTTCCGGCTCGGTGGACGAAGACGGCTGGTCCGGCCGGCTGGGGGTGCAATACGACCTGAGCGACACCGTCACCAGCTACCTGACCTACTCGCGCGGCTACAAGGGCCCGGCCTACAACGTGTTCTTCAACATGCAGCCACGGGACACCGACGCGCTGAAACCGGAAACCTCCAACACCTGGGAAGTCGGGATCAAGGCCACCAGCTGGAACAATCGCCTGACCACCAACCTGGCGATCTTCCACAGCGACTACGACAACTACCAGGCGAACTTCTTCGACACCGTCGCCGGGCAAGTGGTGACGCGCTTGATCAACGCCGGCAGCGTCAGCACCGAAGGCGTCGAACTCGACTACGCACTGCAGGCCACCCAACAACTGAAGCTCTCCGGCGCGCTGGCCTACACCCGGGCCCGCATCGATGAGTTCGCCTGCCCGCCTGGCGCGGCGGCGTCCTGCAACGTCAACGGCAAGCCGCTGCCCTTCAGCCCGGACTGGAAAAGCTACGTGCGCGCCGACTACAGCATCCCGCTGGATAACGGCCTGGATATCGAACTGGGTACCGACTACAGCTGGCAGAGCGAAGTGCAGTACGACATCAGCCAGAACGTCGACACCAAGCAAGGCGCCTACGGCATCTGGAACGCCAGCGTCGCTCTGGCCGACTACAGCAACGGCTGGCGCGTGGCCCTGCTGGCGAAGAACCTCACCGACAAGTCCTATTCACCGCTGCTGGCCAGTGGCGGCAGCTACATCTACCGCGCCGTACCCCGTGACGATGAGCGTTACTTCGGCGTGCAACTGCGCAAGGATTTTTGAGCATGCCCCGTGAACTGAAACTCGGCGCTTTCCTGATGGCCACCGGGCACCACGTCGCCGCCTGGCGTCACCCCGATGTTCCGGCCAATGCCGGGCTGGATTTCGCCCACTACAAACGCCTGGCGCAAATTGCCGAAGCGGCGAAATTCGACGCGCTGTTCGTGGCCGACAGCATTGCCGCCGCCACCGGCGAAATTGCCAGCCGCATGGCGCGCTCGGATCACTTCGAGCCACTGACGCTGCTGTCGGCATTGAGCGTGGTGACCGAACACATCGGCCTGATCGCCACGGCCACCACCAGCTACAACGAGCCGTACCATGTGGCGCGCAAGTTTGCCTCACTGGATCATCTGTCCGGCGGGCGCGCCGGCTGGAACCTGGTGACCTCGGACAACGCCGCCGAAGCACAGAATTTTGGCCGCGACGAGCACCTCGGCCACGGCGAACGCTACAGCCGTGCGCGGGAGTTTCACCAGGTGGTGACGGGGCTGTGGGACAGCTGGGAAGACGATGCCTTTGTGCGCGACAAGGCGAGTGGCAGCTACTACGACCCAGCGAAACTGCATGTACTCGGGCATGTCGGCGAACACTTTCGTGTGAAGGGCCCGCTGAACGTGGCGCGCTCGCCCCAGGGTCAGCCGGTGATTGTCCAGGCGGGTTCGTCCGAGGCAGGCCGCGAATTGGCGGCACAAACTGCCGAAGTGGTGTTCACCGCCCAGCCATCATTGGCCAATGCCCAGGCGTTCTATGCCGACCTCAAGGGGCGCCTGGCTCGATATGGGCGGGAACCGGATGCGCTGAAGATCATGCCGGGGGTGTTTGTGGTGGTCGGGCAGACAGAAACTGAAGCCCGGGACAAATTCGAGGCCTTCCAGCAGTTGGTCGAACCGCAGGTTGGCGTCGCGTTACTGGGGCGCATGCTGGGTAACTTCGACTTGTCCGGCTACCCGCTGGACGGCCCGCTGCCGGACCTGCCATTGACCGACAGCGGCCAGCGCAGCCGCCAGCAACTGCTGACCGAACTGGCGGGCCGCGAACAGCTGAGCCTGGCGCAACTGGGCCGACGCATCGCCGGTGGACGCGGGCACTACAGCCTGATCGGCACACCCGCGCAGATCGCCGATGAACTGCAGCACTGGTTCGAGAATGGCGCCGCCGATGGCTTCAATGTGCTGGTGCCGCACCTGCCGGGCGGGCTGGAAGATTTCGCCCAATGGGTGGTGCCGGAACTGCAACGGCGCGGCCTGTTCCGCACCGAATACGCCGGCACCACCCTGCGTGAAAACCTTGGATTGGCGCGACCGGCCAATCGCTTTGCGGAGAAACCGGCATGAGAATTCCTGCACTGTTGTTTGCGCTGTTTGCCCTGACTCAAACTGCAATGGCCGCCGAGCCGGCCACCCTGAGGATCGGCTACCAGAAAGGCTCGATCGCCCTGGTACTCGCCAAGGAACATGGCCTGCTGGAAAAACGCTTCGACCAGACCAAGGTGCAATGGATCGAATTCCCCGCTGGCCCGCAGATGCTCGAAGCCTTGAACGTGGGCGCGCTGGATGTGGCGTCCACCGGTGATATCCCGCCATTGTTCGCCCAGGCGGCGGGCGCCGACCTCGTCTACATCGGCGCTGAACCGCCCAAGCCGACGGCGGAAACCATCCTGGTGCAGGCCGACAGCCAACTGCACGGCATCGCCGACCTCAAGGGCAAGAAAGTCGCCTTCCAGAAAGGCTCCAGCTCCCACAACCTGATCCTGCGGGCCTTGAACAAAGCCGGCCTGAGCTACAAGGATATCCAGCCGGTTTACCTGCCACCGGCCGATGCCCGCGCCGCCTTCGAGCAAGGCAGTGTCGACGCCTGGGCAATCTGGGAGCCCTACTCTTCACTCGCCCTGAGCCAAAGCCCGAGCCGCGTCCTGGCCAACGGCGAAGGCTTGAACCTGTCTGGGCCGATCTATACCGCGCGCCGTGCATACGCCGAGGCCAATGGTCCGTTCATCCACGCCCTGCTCGATGAACTGAGCGCCGCCGAAGCCCTGACCCGCAGCCAGCGCGAAGACAGCCTGCAGGTGCTGACCCGTTTCATGGGTTTGCCGGCCGGGGTGATTGCACGTTACGTCGACAACCGGCCGCCATCGCCGATCCTGCCGATTGATAAGCACATCATTGGGGCGCAGCAAGAGACGGCGGACCTGTTTTACCAGAACCGCCTGCTGCCCAAGCCCATCGATGTACAGAAGGCTATATGGCAGGCTCCTCAGAAGTCGACGGTGGCCGACAGCAAGTAAGTGCGCGGCGTCGACAAGGTCAACCCCGGCTCGCTGTCATCCGAGGCACCGGCCGAACTCCAGTAGCGCCGGTTGGCCACGTTCTCGACATTGGCCCGCAGGGTGATGTGCTTGTCGTCGACCTTGAAGGCGTAGCGTGCGCCGACATCAAGCCGGGTCCAGGCGTCGATTTCCTTGACGTTGGACTGGTCCAGGTACTGCGAGCTGGAATAGATCCCGCGGCTGGTCAGGGTCAGGCCTTCAACAGTCGGCACGTCCCACTCCGCGCCCAGGTTGACGTTGTACTTGGGCGTGGCCGGCGCGCGGTTGCCGTCGTAGGTGCCGTTGGTGGTGTGGGTCAGTTCGCTGTCGATGTACATCACCCCGCCCAGCAGGCGGAAACCCTTGAGCGGCTCGCCGAACACGCTGAGTTCCACACCATCGTTCTGGCGCTTGCCATTGGGGCCGAAGACCAGCGTGGTGGCGTTGGTCTCGTAGGCCGGCTGCTTGATCCGGAATACAGCGGCCGTCACCGCGAACGCACCGGCGTCGTACTTGGCGCCGACTTCGACCTGACGGCTGATGAACGGTGGGAAGATTTCGTCATCGTTGACCGACGCCGACGGCGCGACCTTGCCCTGGCTCAGGCCTTCCATGTAGTTGGCGTACAACGAGAGCTTGTCGGTGGCCTTGAACAGGATGCCGCCGGACGGTGAAATTTTTTCCTCGTCGTAGGCGGTGTCGCCTTTGACGTTGTCGGTCCAGTCGTCGACCTTGACCCGCTGCCAGCGCGCACCGAGGGTCAGCAGCAACCGGTCATCGAAAAAACCCAGGGTGTCGGACAACGCCACACCGCTGAAACGGTTTTCGGTGTAGACCTTCGAGTCAAATCGCGTTGGCCGGCCAGGCGCGGGGGTTTCAACAGGGTTGTAGATATTGCTTGAACCCTGCGCATATCGCGCGCCGCCGTTTTCGAAGTCCATGTAGAAGTAGCTGGCCGCCAGGTTGACCTCATGGCTCACCGGGCCGGTATGGAACCAGTTGCGCACGCCCGCCGTGGCGGTGCGCACGTTTTCATCACGGGTGAAGTCGCGGGGCTGCACGCTGAAATCGCCGGCGTTGTTGGCCACCGACACTACATGGCGCAGGAAGTCATGGTTGCTTTTGCGCGCACCGACGCCGCCGTAGAGCATTACGTTGTCGCTGAGATCAAACTCGCCGTTGACCGTGCCGAAGGTGTCGTTGGTGCTTGCCTTGCTCCAGGGCTGCGCGTAGTTGTGGCGTACGTCGTTGGCACTCGGCACCCTGGCGTTGGGCCCGACTTGCACACGTTCCTGGGGGGCGTCGGTGTCGCGCTCGGTGCGGCCGATGTCGGTGGAGAGTCGCAGGCGTTCACCGCGAAAATCCAGGCCCAACACGGCCATTTCGCGGTCGACACTCTGGTGATCCCAGGCGGTGTCGCCGGACTGTTTCACGCCGTTGAAACGCAGGCCGAACTGGTTGTCTTCACCAAAACGCCGGCCGATATCCACGGCTCCGCCCGCCTGGCTGTCGGAGGCCCAACTGCCGGTGAGCGAGGTGATGGGTGTGTCGGTGGCACGCTTGGGCACCACGTTGATCCCGCCGCCCACGCTGCCCCGTGGCGAGATGCCGTTGATCAACTGGCTGGGGCCTTTGATGATGTCGACGCGCTCGGCCATTTCCATGTCGATGGTGTAGGTCGGCAATACGCCATAGAGGCCGTTGTAGGCGACATCACTGTTGAACAGGCTGAAGCCGCGAATGGTGAATTGCTCATAGCGCCCGCCGGCCGGGTTGGTGGCGCGCACCGAGGGGTCGCTGGCAATCAGGTCGCCAAGGGTACGCGCCTGTTGGTTCTTGACCGCCGCGCTGGTGTAGGTGGTCATGCTGAACGGAGTATCCATGAAGTCCTTCGAGCCCAGCAGGCCCTGGGAGCCACGGCGCGCCACCTGGCCACCGGCGAAAGACTCGCTGTCGCCATCGCCGGTGGTGCCGAGAATCGAGGTGGGCGCCAGTTGCAGGCTGCCGCCTTCGGGAATCGGGGTCAGCCTATAGGCCTGCTCGCCCATGGGCTGCAGTTGCAGGCCGGAGCCCTGGAGCAGGCGCGCGAAACCTTCTTCGACGCCGTATTCGCCGGACAACCCGCTGCTGTTGCGGCCGCTGACCAGCGCCGGGTCCACCGAGAGGTTGACCCCGGCCAGCCCGGCGAAACGGGTCAGCGCGGCACTCAGGCTGCCGGCCGGCACCTGGTAGCTGCGCCGGGACGCACCGTCTTCGGCATAGCTGATGGGAACGAACAACGGGCTGGCACTCAGGCTCAGCATGAGGCTGAGGTTCAGCAACGGGCGTATTGCGGGCATTGGAAGAAGCTCTCGATTTTGTTCACTTACCTGGAATGACCAGTCACGTGAAAAAAAGGGACAGGCTTCAGCCACTATTTTTTGATTATTACGGTTTGATGCCTTTGAGCTTCTGGAGCAGCTCCATCAATTGCTCCAGGGATTCCTCGCCGAACTGCTCCTGAATCTTCAGGTAATTGCTTTCCATCCCGGCGCTCATGTCGACGAAACACTGCTGACCCTGTTCGGTCAGGGCGACGAACACCCGGCGCTGGTCTTCGGCGGATTTGCGCCGGCGCACGATGCCGTCACGCTCCAGCCGCCCCAGTACGCCGGTCATGCTCGGCTTGAGGATGCATGCGAGGTGCGCCAGTTGGTGGCTTTCGAGTTCGCCTTGCTGGCGCAGGATGCGGATCACCCGCCACTGCTGTTCGGTCAGGTCATGTTCATTGAGCAACGGCCGGAAGAACGCCATGGTCGCTTCGCGGGCCTGGAGCAAGGTGAGCGTAAGGGACGGTCTGGGGGTGGGCATGGTTCACGCGCAATAGAGGTCGAAGCGACGAAGCTTAGAGTCGGTGTCCCGCGTGCGCAACCCGACGCACGCAGCAAGTCATTAATTTCGAAACGAATTCATAAAAACCTGTTAATCCAGCTATTCAGCTTAAAGATAACATGTTAACAATATGCCCGCCCCTGCCCCGGTGGCGGGCTCTACCAACAAAAACAACAAAAGGAACGCCCCTCATGCATTCGTGCCTCTTTCGCACGGCGGCAAGCGCTGGCCTGTGCGCCGCGTTTAGCCCTCTGGTCGCCCACGCCGACTTCATCCAGGACAGCAAGGCCAGCCTGGACCTGCGCAATTTCTACATGAACCGCGACTTTCGCCAGGCCAACGCGCCGCAGAACAAGGCAGACGAATGGGCGCAAGGTTTTGTGCTGCGCCTGGAGTCGGGCTACACCGAAGGCGTGGTCGGGTTTGGCGTGGACGCCCTGGGCGAAATGGGCCTGAAGCTCGACTCCAGCCGCGACCGCCGGGGCACCGGGCTGTTGCCGTCTGGCGCCAGCGGCGAGCCGGCCGACAGCTACAGCGAACTCGGCCTGACCGCCAAATTGCGCGTGTCGAAAACCGTGCTCAAGCTCGGCACCCTGCAACCGCTGTTGCCGGTGGCCGCCTATAACGACACGCGGCTGTTGCCGTCGACCTACAACGGTGAACTGGTGACCTCCCAGGACATCGACGGCCTGACCCTGAACGTCGGCCGCCTGGAAAAACAGAACCTGCGGGACTCCTCCAACAACGAGTCCATGAGCTACGGCGGCGTCAACAGCAGCCACCTGGACCTCGCCGGCGGCACCTACGCGATCAACCCGCACCTGGCCGCGACCTATTACTACGCGCAGATGCAGGACATCTACCGCCAGAATTTCATCGGCCTGGTGCATGACCTGCCGCTGGCCGAGGGCGTGAACCTGCGCACCGACCTGCGCTACTTCGACACCCGCGAGCAAGGCAGCGCCCTGCTGCGCAGCGCTTCGCGGGTCGACGGCGGGCGGATCGACAACCGCTTTTTCAACGGCATGTTCAGTTTGTCGGTGGGCGCACACAAATTCGGCCTGGGCTTCCAGAACCTTTCCGGCGACGGCGACTTTGCCTTCCCGGGGCAAGATCCGTATTCGGTCAACCTGGTGACCATCAATATCTTCACCAAGGCCAACACCGATGCCTGGCAGGCGCGCTACGACTACAACTTCGCCGCCCTCGGCCTGCCGGGCCTGACCTTCATGACCCGCTACGTCGACGGCAGCCATGCGCAAACCGCCACGGTGCGCAACGGCCGCGAATGGGAGCGCGACACCGACCTGGTCTACACCGTGCAGAGCGGCCCGCTGAAGAACGTCAACGTGCGCCTGCGCAATGCGACCCTGCGCTCAAGCAACGGCCTGACCAGCGACATCGACGAAAGCCGGGTGATCATCGGCTACACCGTGGCCCTGTGGTAACGCCGGGCGCCTCAACGCAACCCCGATTGACGCTGGCGGTATTCCCCCGGCGTCATTTGCGCGTAGCGCTGGAAGAACCGGCTGAAATACGCCGGGTCCTTGAACCCCAGCTGGTAGCAGATTTCATTCGCCGAACTGCCGGTGAACAGCAGCAGGCGCCGGGCCTCCTGCATCAGCCGCTCCAGAATCAGGCGCTTGGACGGCAGGTCGGCGATGCGTCGGCACACCTCGTTGAGCCGCGCTTCAGTGACGCCGATACCGTCGGCGTAGCGCGACAGCGGCCAGTGTTGCAGGTAGTGGTCTTCGATCAGTTCGTTGAAGCGGTGGAAGATCCGCAGGTCTTCGTGCCGTGCAGGCCGGGCTTCCAGGGAATTGGCGCAGAGCCGCAGCAGGCTGATCATGATCAGGCGCGTCAGGCTGTCCAGCGCCGAACCGCGCCCGCTGGCCTGGGCGTTGATCTCGCTGCACAGCTCATCAAACAGGAATTCCAGGCGGCGCACCTCGGGCTGAAACTCCGGGGCCAGCCGCGCCAAAGCCACGCAGGCCGCCGGCAATTGTGCGCCGGGGGCCAGGCTGGGGTCGGCGTCGATCAAGGCCCACACCAGTTGCTGGCGCACGGTCAGCACATGGCCGTCGGCGTCGGCTTCGGTGACGAAGGAATGCGCCACCGTCGGCGGCGTGACGAAAAACATCGGCCCGGATTCGAGGTACTGCTGGTCGTCCAGGTAGACCCGCACCGCGCCGGTCTTGACGTAATGCACCTGGAAAAACCGGTCATGGCGATGCACCGGCATGTTGCGGCCAAAAAATCCCGCCAGGTTGCCGAGCCGGTCGTAGTGCACCTCGGCATCGCTGTAACGCTGGTCGTAGACCTGCCCGATGTTGATGTTGGGGATCGGCTGACGATCGCTCATCACTGCATTCTCTTTGTTGTTTTGACTGCCCTGAAATATTGCCACGCTTGACGATAGTTAACATCTTAATTATAACGTTAACACGTTAACGAATTTCCCACGGTGCAGGTCCGAATCTGCCCCGCCACTGCCAGGAGAAAAGCATGAGCCGTGCCCTGCATGATGTTGCGAACGGCACCCTGTTCGGCGTTGCGCTGAACTACCAGGGGTTGCTGAACCAACGTCTCGCCGAATTCGAACAAGCGCCTTACCAGAAACCACCGGTGAAGCCGGTGCTGTTCATCAAGACGCCCAATACCCGCAACGGCCACGACGGCGTGGTACTGCACCCGCAAGGTGAACGCCTGCAACCGGGCCCGGCACTCGGGGTGGTGATTGGCAAGAGTGCCAGCCGGGTCAGTGTCGAAAATGCCCTGGAGCATGTGGCGGGCTACACCATCGTCAATGAGTTCAGCCTGCCGGAAGACAGCTACTACCGCCCGGCGGTGAAAGCCAAGTGCCGGGACGGTTTCTGCGCATTGGGCCCGGAACTGGTGGCCCGCGACCTGGTCGCCAATCCGCATCAATTGAGCGTGAAGCTGTTCGTCAACGGTGAACTGCGCCAGCAAAACTCCACCGCCAACTTCGTGCGCAGCCTGCCGCAGTTGATCGCCGAGATCAGCGAGTTCATGACCCTGCACGAAGGCGACGTGCTGATCACCGGCACCCCCGAAGGCCGGGTGGATGTGCAACCCGGCGACACGGTTGAAGTCGAGATCAGCGGCCTGGGCCGCCTGGTCAACCACATCAAGGCAGAGGAGCTGTCATGAAACACGCCCGTATTCGCTTTGAAGGTGAAGCCCACCAGGTGCTGGTAGAAGCTGAAAACGCCGTGCGCCTGGCCGACGGTCGCCTGCTGGCTGAAGACCAGGTCGAATGGCTGCCACCGGCCACCGGCAGCATGTTTGCCCTCGGCCTGAACTACGCCGACCACGCCGCCGAACTGGCCTTCAAGCCACCGACTGAACCGCTGGCGTTCATCAAGTCTCCCGGCACCTACACCGGCCATAACCAGGTGACCTGGCGGCCGGATAACGTCGCCTACATGCACTACGAGTGCGAACTGGTGGCGGTCATCGGCAAGCCGGCGCGCAACGTCAAGCGCGAGAACGCCCTGGAGTATCTGGCCGGCTACACGGTGTGCAACGACTACGCGATCCGCGACTACCTGGAAAACTACTACCGCCCCAACCTGCGGGTGAAAAACCGCGACGCCACCACGCCCGTGGGCCCATGGATCGTGGATGTCGCCGACGTGCCGGACCCGAGCAACCTGAAGCTGCGCACCTGGATCAACGGTGAACTGCGCCAGGAAGGCAGTACGAAAGACATGATTTTCGACATCCCGTATTTGATCGAGTACCTGTCCAGCTTCATGACCTTGCAGCCCGGCGACATGATCGCCACCGGCACCCCGGAAGGCCTGGCGGATGTGGTGCCGGGGGACGAAGTGGTCGTGGAAGTCGAAGGCGTCGGTCGCCTGGTCAATCGAATTGTCAGCGAGGCGGACTTTTTTGCCGCCCGTAAAGAGGCTTGAGCAACATGATCAAACACTGGATCAACGGCCGTGAGGTCGAGAGCAAAGACACCTTCATCAATTACAACCCGGCCACCGGCGAAGCCATCGGTGAAGTGGCCAGCGGCGGTGCCGAGGAAGTGGCGCAGGCCGTTGCAGCAGCCAAGGAAGCCTTTCCGAAGTGGGCAGGCACACCGGCCAAGGAACGGGCCCGCTTGATGCGCAAGCTCGGTGAGCTGATCGAACAGAACGTGCCGCACCTGGCCGAGCTGGAAACCCTCGACACCGGCCTGCCGATCCACCAGACCAGGAACGTGCTGATTCCCCGGGCGTCCCACAACTTCGATTTCTTCGCCGAAGTCTGCACCCGCATGGACGGCCACAGTTACCCGGTGGACGACCAGATGCTCAACTACACGCTTTACCAGCCGGTGGGTGTGTGTGCGTTGGTGTCGCCATGGAACGTGCCGTTCATGACCGCCACCTGGAAGACTGCGCCGTGCCTGGCGCTGGGCAATACCGCGGTGCTGAAGATGTCCGAGCTGTCGCCGCTGACGGCCAATGAACTGGGGCGCCTGGCGGTAGAAGCCGGGCTCCCCAAAGGCGTGCTGAACGTAATCCAGGGCTACGGCGCCACCGCCGGTGATGCGCTGGTGCGCCACCCGGACGTGCGGGCGATTTCCTTCACCGGCGGTACCGCCACCGGCAAGAAAATCATGCAGACCGCCGGGCTGAAAAAGTACTCCATGGAACTGGGCGGCAAGTCGCCGGTGCTGATCTTTGAAGACGCCGACCTGGACCGCGCCCTCGACGCGGCACTGTTCACCATCTTCTCGCTCAACGGTGAACGCTGCACCGCCGGCAGCCGGATCTTCATTCAGGAGAGCGTGTACCCGCAGTTCGTCGCCGAATTTGCCGCCCGCGCCAAGCGCCTGATCGTCGGCGACCCGCAGGACCCGAAGACCCAGGTCGGCTCGATGATCACCCAGGCCCACTACGACAAGGTCACCGGCTACATCAGGATTGGCCTCGAGGAAGGCGCCACCCTGCTGGCCGGCGGCCTGGAACGCCCGGCCAACCTGCCGGCGCACTTGAGCCGCGGGCAGTTTATCCAGCCGACGGTGTTTGCCGATGTGAACAACCAGATGCGCATCGCCCAGGAAGAGATCTTCGGCCCGGTGGTATGCCTGATCCCGTTCAAGGACGAAGCCGAAGCGCTGCAACTGGCCAACGACACCGAGTACGGCCTGGCGTCCTATATCTGGACCCAGGACATCGGCAAGGCGCATCGTCTGGCCTACGGCATCGAAGCCGGCATGGTGTTCATCAACAGCCAGAACGTGCGGGACTTGCGCCAGCCGTTTGGTGGGGTAAAAGGTTCCGGCACCGGCCGTGAAGGCGGCCAGTACAGCTTCGAAGTGTTTGCCGAGATCAAGAACGTGTGCATTTCCATGGGCAGTCATCACATCCCGCGCTGGGGTGTGTAACCCGGATATAACAACGCTACCTGTAGGAGCGAGCTTGCTCGCGAAGAACCCGCAGGCGCCGCGGGCTAACAGAAGTGCTGCGTTATCGTTGACGTTTTTCGCGAGCAAGCTCGCTCCTACAAAAGAATAAATACTCAGGAGAATGATCATGGGCGAAGTGGTTCTGGCAGCGAAGATCTGCCACGTCCCCTCGATGTACCTGTCGGAACTGCCCGGCAAGCACCACGGTTGCCGCGAAGCAGCCATCGCCGGGCACAAGGAAATCGGGCGGCGCGCCCGTGAACTGGGGGCCGACACCGCGGTGGTGTTCGACGTGCACTGGCTGGTCAACAGCGGCTATCACGTCAACTGCGGCGAGCATTTCAAGGGCACCTACACCAGCAACGAGCTGCCGCACTTCATCAAGAACATGGAGTACGAGTACCCGGGCTGCCCCGAGCTGGGCGAGTTGATCGCCGCCGAGGCCAACCTGGCCGGCGTGCGCACCATGGCCCACAACATCCCGAGCCTGGAGCTGGAATACGGCACCCTGGTGCCGATGCGCTACATGCACATGGGCGTGCCGGACGCGCAGAAGTTCGACGTGATCTCGATTGCCGCGTGGTGCGCCTGGCACCGCCTGGAAGATAGCTTCGCGTTTGGCGCCGCCGTGCGCCGCGCCATCGAAAAGAGCGACCGCAAAGTCCTGGTGCTGGCCTCGGGTTCCCTCTCCCACCGTTTCTCGGACGACCGCGAAGCCGAAGCCAATATCCACAACTGGACCCGTGAATTCGACAAGCAGATGGACCTGCACGTGGTGGAGATGTGGAAGCAAGGCCGCTTCAAGGAGTTCTGCGCAATGCTGCCGGACTACGCCGAGCACTGCTTCGGCGAAGGCAAGATGCACGACACCGCGATGCTCCTGGGGCTGCTGGGCGGGCCGGACTACAACCAGCCGGCCGAGATCATCACCCAGCCATTCGGCAGCTCGGGCACCGGCCAGATCAATGCCATTTTCCCTTTATGAGCCTTGGTGAAGATCACCTGTAGGAGCTGGCTTGCCTGCGATGCAGGCACCTCGGTGTATCTGTCTCACCGAGTTGATGCCATCGCAGGCAAGCCAGCTCCTACAAGGAATTCGCTGCACCTCACCCAAAGAGGAGATACACATGCCGCACTTCATCGCCGAATACACCGACAACATCGAGCAGCAGGCCAACCTGCCGGCCCTGTTCGAGCAGGTTCACGCCGTGCTGGGGGACAGCGGCGTGTTTCCCCTGGGGGGCATCCGCAGTCGCGGAGTGCGCCTGGACACCTGGCGCATGGCCGACGGCAAGCATGACTACGCCTTCGTCCACATGACCCTCAAGGTCGGCCACGGGCGCGACCTGGAAACCCGAAAAACGGTGGCCGAAGCCCTGTTCAAGGTCATCACCGAACACTTCGCCGCGCTGCAATCCCAGCGGTTGCTGGCGTTGTCGTTCGAGATGATCGAGCTGCACCCCGAGCTGAATTTCAAGCAGAACAACGTGCACGCATTCCTGAAGAACCAGGCGGGCTGAGCACAGCCCACCTTTCCGCCCATGGCCACTCAAACAAAAAAGAACAACATCATGAGCACAGCCACTACCGCCGACAGCACCACCCTGATCGAACATCAGCGCACCCACAGCATCGTCACCTGGCGACTGATGCCGTTGCTGCTGATCTGCTACCTGTTTGCCCACCTGGACCGCATCAACATCGGCTTCGCCAAGATGCAGATGAGCACCGACCTGCACTTCAGCGACACGGTGTATGGCCTCGGTGCCGGCCTGTTTTTCATCGCCTACGCGCTGTTCGGCGTACCCAGCAACATGGCCCTGGACCGGGTCGGCCCACGGCGCTGGATCGCCTGCCTGATGGTGGTGTGGGGCGTGCTCTCCACCAGCATGCTGTG
The DNA here is from genome assembly GCF_013386485.1 of Pseudomonas sp. P7758. NCBI lineage: Bacteria > Pseudomonadati > Pseudomonadota > Gammaproteobacteria > Pseudomonadales > Pseudomonadaceae > Pseudomonas > Pseudomonas sp. P7758. The sequence continues at coordinate 31,511 of NZ_JACARS010000061.1, forward strand.
GATCGAAAGCTCCACGGGCTTCTACGTGCTGCGCTTTCTGCTGGGGGTGGCCGAAGCCGGCTTCTTCCCGGGGATCCTGGTGTTCCTCAACCGCTGGTACCCGGCCCGCCGCCGGGCGCAAGTCACCGCACTGTTTGCGATTGCCGTGCCCATGGCCGGTGTGATTGGTGGCCCGTTGTCCGGTGCAATCCTGGAGAACTTCCATGATTTCGGCGGGCTGCGGGGCTGGCAGTGGATGTTCCTGATCGAAGGCGCCCCGGTGGTGCTGCTCGGCCTGGTCGTCCTGAAATACCTGCCCGACAGCTTCGAAACCGTGAAGTGGCTGGAGCCCGCGCAAAAGCAACAACTGCGCGAGCAACTGAGCACTGAAGAACAGCGCAAATCCATCACCTCCTTCGGCGGCATCCTGCGTGACCCGCAGGTGTGGCTGCTGGTGGCGGTGTACTTCGCGGTGATGCTGGCGGTGAACACCCTGGCGTTCTGGATGCCCACCCTGATCCACGGCGCCGGCATCGGCCGCGACAGCCAGGTCGGCCTGCTGAGCGCCGTACCGTATCTGGCCGGGTGCTTCTTCATGATCGGCTGCGGGCGCTCGTCCGACCGCAACCGCGAACGCCGCTGGCACCTGTGCGTGCCGTTGCTGATGTCGGCCATCGGTATTGCGGTGGCCGGGCTCTCGCCCACCAACCCGACCCTGGTGCTGGGCGGCCTGATCCTCGCCGGCATGGGCGCCAGCGCTGCGCTGCCGATGTTCTGGCAATTGCCGCCGGCGTTCCTGTCCAACAGCACCCAGGCGGCCGGCATCGCGCTGATCAGCTCGTTCGGCAGCATCGCTTCGTTCCTCGCGCCCTACCTGATCGGCTGGATGCGCGACACCACCCAAAGCGCGAGCCTGGCCCTGTACGTGCTGGCGCTGCTTATCGCCCTCGGCGGCCTGCTGGTGCTGCGCACCCATGCGGCCATCGTCAATCCCCAGTAGAGATTTTGTCATGCTTGATCAAGCCCTTATCCAGCAAGCCGCCGCCCGCCTCGACCAGGCCGAGCGTTCCCGTGAACAGGTGCGCCAGTTTTCCATGGAGCATCCGAACATCACGATTGAAGACGCCTACGCCATCCAGCGCGCCTGGGTGGCCCGGAAAATCAAGGACGGGCGCAAGCTGGTCGGGCACAAGATCGGCCTGACGTCGCGGGCGATGCAGGTGTCGTCGAACATCACCGAGCCGGATTACGGCGCCCTGCTCGATGACATGTTCTTCGACGAAGGCACCGACATCCCCTTCGAGCGCTTCATCGTGCCGAGGGTGGAAGTGGAACTGGCGTTCATCCTCGGCAAGCCGCTCAAGGGCCCAAACTGCACGATTTTCGATGTGCTCGATGCCACGGAATGGGTGATCCCGGCGCTGGAAATCATCGACGCCCGCATCCAGCAGATCGACCCGCACACCAACGCCACCCGCAAGGTGTTCGACACCATTTCCGACAACGCCGCCAATGCCGGCGTGGTGATGGGCGGCCGCGCCGTGCGCCCCACCGAGATCGACCTGCGCAAGGTGCCGGCGGTGTTGTACCGCAACGGGGTGATCGAAGAGTCCGGGGTGTCGGCTGCGGTACTTAACCATCCGGCCAAGGGCGTGGCCTGGCTGGCGAACAAACTGGCGCCGTACGACGTCACCCTGCAACCCGGCCAGATCATCCTCGGCGGCTCCTTCACCCGCCCGGTGGCGGCGAATCCGGGTGACACCTTCCATGTCGACTACGACATGCTGGGTTCCATCTCCTGCCGCTTTGTCTGAATACTGGAGGACTGTTTCATGGACATGCCCATCAACCGTTTCAAGCAGCGCCTGCAACGTGGCGAGACCCAGATCGGCCTGTGGCTCGGTTTGGCGGACGCTTATTGCGCCGAACTGGCGGCGAATGCCGGGTTCGACTGGCTGCTGATCGACGGCGAGCACGCGCCCAATGACCTGCGCGGCATGCTCGGCCAACTGCAGGCTGTCGCGCCTTATGACAGCCAACCGGTGATTCGCCCGGTGATCGGCGATACGGCGTTGATCAAGCAGGTGCTGGATATCGGCGTGCAGACGCTGTTGGTGCCGATGGTGGAGACGGCTGACCAGGCACGGCAGCTGGTGCGGGCGATGCGTTATCCACCGGGTGGTGTACGGGGCGTGGGCAGCGCGCTGGCGCGGGCGTCGCGCTGGAACAGTATTCCCGGTTACCTGGATGAGGCCGATGCGCAGATGTGCCTGCTGGTGCAGATCGAGAACCGTGAAGGCCTGGACAACCTCGATGCGATTGCGGCGGTTGACGGAGTGGACGGGGTGTTTATCGGCCCGGCGGACCTGAGCGCGGCCATGGGGCACCGGGGGAATCCCGGGCACCCCGAGGTGCAGGCGGCGATTGAGGACGCGATTGGGCGGATTCAAAAAGCCGGCAAGGCGGCGGGCATCTTGAGTGCGGATGAGAAACTGGCGCGGCGGTATATCGAGCTTGGGGCGGCGTTTGTGGCGGTAGGGGTGGATACGACGGTGTTGATGCGCGGGTTGCAGGGGTTGGCGGCGAAATTCAAAGACACCGCAACACCGGCCATTACCGGCGGCGTGTACTGACGCTCTGAAACCACAAAGATCCAAAATGTGGGAGCGGGCTTGCTCGCGAAAGCGGTGTATCAGTGCCAGGTTTGTTGGCTGACCCACCGCATTCGCGAGCAAGCCCGCTCCCACATTTGGATCGGCGGTGTGTCAGCGCTTGATAGTCTTCAACTCATCCAGCAACCCCAGCAACACCTGCAACTTCTCCTCCCCGAACTGCTCCTGCAACCGCTGGTAATTCTCCTCCATGCACTGGCTCATCGACTCGAAACTGGCCTTGCCCTTCTCCGCCAGCGTCACCAGCACCCGCCGCTGATCCTGCTCGGCCTTGCGCCGGTGCACCATCCCCGCCGCCTCCATGCGCACCAGCACGCCGGTCATGCTCGGCTTGAGAATGCACGCCAGTTCCGCCAGTTGGTAAATCTCCAGCTCATCATGCTGGCTGAGAATTCGAATAACCCGCCATTGCTGCTCGGTCAGCCCATGCTCATTCAGCGAGGGCCGGAAAAAACTCATGGCCGCTTCACGGGCCTGAAGCAAGGTCAGGGTCAGGGATTGTCTGGGTTTCAACATAGGCTCAGGGTCACGATAGATTTAGTTAATGTTTTAACGAAACTCTAACACTCTCCTCCCCACCTCACGCTATAACTTGTGAAGCCGGCGAAGGCTCTGGCGCGCAGGATCAAAACCGGCGGCACACAGAATCAAGACATCCAGCGCGCCAACGGCCTTAATACACTCATTAGCTCTTCACTGTCAGGCAGCGCAATGATCAATATCGAAACGCCGACCTATTACACGGCGACCAAGAAATACAACCTCAGCTTCCCCACCCTGGAGCAGGACGTGGAAGCCGACGTGGTGATCATCGGTGGCGGCTTTTCCGGGATCAACACCGCCCTGGAGCTCGCCGAAAAAGGCATCACCAACATCGTCGTGCTGGAAGCGCGTTACCTGGGTTTTGGCGGTACCGGGCGCAACGGTGGGCAGATCATGGCCGGCATCGGCCACGACCTGGAAAAGATCAAGAAGGACGTGGGTGAAGACGGCCTGCGCCAGATCTTCGAGATCAGCGACCTGGGCGCCGACATCATCAAGAACCGCATCGCCAAGTACGACATCGATGCCGACTTCTGCCACGGCTATGGCTACATGGGCTTCAACGCCCGCCAGGAAAAGACCCTGCGCGCCTGGGAGAAAGACTTCAAATCCATCAACACCCAACACGAGATCCGCTTTCTTGGCGGCTCCGACGTCAAGCAGATCATCGGCTCCGACGCCTACAGCAGCGCCCTGCTGCACATGGGCGGCGGGCATGTGCACTCGTTGAACCTGCTGCTGGGCGAAGCCAAGGCCCTGGCCGGCCACGGCGTGCGGATTTTCGAGAACAGCCCGGCGCTGGAAGTCAGTTATGGCGAGCGCATCACCGTGCGCACCGGCCGCGGTTCGGTCAAGGCCAGCAAGCTGCTGTGGGCCTGCGACAGTTTCCTCAACAAGCTGGAGCCGGAACTGCACCGCTCTACCATCAACACCTACGCGTTCCAGATGATGACCGAGCCGTTGCCAGAAGAGCTGATCAACCGTATCAGCCCGATTCGCGGGGCCTACAGCGACATTCGCCCGGTGATCGACTACTACCGCGTCACCAACGAAAACCGCCTGCTGTTCGGCGCCGCCACGCCTTTGGTGGAGCACATTCCCGGCGATTTGAAAGCCTGGAACCGCAACCTGATGCTGAAGATTTTCCCGTACCTCAAGGACGTGAAGATCGACCTGGCCTGGGGCGGCCCGATGGCCTGCAGCCCGAACCTGTTCCCGCAGATCGGCACCTTGCCCGGGCGCAGCAACGCGTTCTACGTGCAGGGCTATTCGGGCTTCGGCGTGACGCCGAGCCACATCATCTGCAAGGTGCTGGCCGAAGGCATGAGCGAAGGCTCGGCGCGGTATGACCTGGTCAGCTCGATCCATCGCCCGACCATCATCGGCAAGGACGCGATCCGCCCGCTGCTGCTCACCGCCGGCAAATCCTGGCATCAGCTCTCCGGTTACTGGAACGGCCGCCGCTGACAAACACCTGTAGGAGCGAGCTTGCTCGCGAAAAACCCAAGGGCGCCGCGTTAATCCAGGACGCCAACGTCATCGTTGACGACCTTCGCGAGCAAGCTCGCTCCTACAGTTGGTCACTAATTTTTTCTCATCAGGAGCAACTGCCATGACCCTCGTTACCCTCAAGAAAGACATCCAGCTATCCGAACTCGACGCCTGGGGCACCGTCGCCGACCTCGGCTCGACCATCCTCGAAGGCGAAGTCCGGGCCTTCGGCAAAATGACCTTCGGTGCCCCCACCGACCCGGTCAGCAGCGCCTATTTCGGCACCACCCAGGGCAAGTTCCGCATGGTCTACCCGTTTGCCGAACAAGCCACCGTGGTCACCGGCGAAGTGGTGCTCACCGACGAGTCCACCGGCCAGAGCACCCGCTACAAGGCCGGTGACAGCTGGTTCGTGACCAAGGGCACCCCGGTGCTGTGGGAAGTGGTCAGCGAAAGTTTCGTCAAACACTACTTCGCCGTGGTGTGATAGCCCCGGCTGCCGGCACCCGTCGGCAGCCTTTTGGCGCAGGTGCCCACCCATGCACGCTCTCCCCGCCCACGAAGTCGCCGGCCAGTGCCTGCAGGCTTTCACCCGCTTGATTCCGGTCAGCCAGGCCGCGTTCTATTGCGTCGACCGCCAGCTGCAAGCCCGGGATTTCCAGTTGCACGGCATGAGCGGCGAAATGCACCGCGACTACCTCGACAACTACCGCCAATTCGACCCGTTGCAACCGCGCAACTGCCTGTCCAGTGGCCTGGCGGTGGTGCCGCTGGGCCTTGCCATGGCCCGCCAGCCGGCGCGGGATACCCGGCGCTATGGGGATTTTCTGCGGCGCTATGGCGTGGTCGATGTGGTGGAGATTTTCGCCCAGCGGGCCGGCCAGCCCCAGGCGGCGATTTCGCTGTTGCGCACCGCCGACCAGGGCGCTTTCACCGGCGAGCAACTGGCCCAACTGAACGCCCTGCAAACCTTGCTGCAACTGGCGGTGGCCAACATGCAGCCCACTGAAGAGGCGCTGGCCGGGTTGACGCCCAAGGAGCGCCAGATCGCCCTGCTGTTGCGCCAGGGCGCCAGCAACAAACAGCTGGCCCAGGAGCTGGATGTCGGCCTGCCCACCATCAAGACCCACCTGATCAACCTGTTTCGCAAGACCGGCGTCAGCAGTCGCACGGAGCTGGTGGGCAGCCTGTTCCTGTAGTTCGCCTCAACCATTCGGTTGATACCAGGGCCTGCTCCCGGGCGCGATGATTCGTGGTGTTCACCCACCCAACCGGAGCATCGCAAATGACCACCCCTTCTGACTGGATCACCGTGGGCGCCCTGGCCGACGGCTTCGCCCCAGAGGCATTTATCCTGCCGAACCTGGCCGACCTGAGCGGCAAGGCTTTCACCCTGCACTTCGCCAATGGCTGGCAGATCGAGCACCGTTTCGAGCGCGACAGGCTCTCCTGGGTTGCAGCCGACGGTCACTCCAGCGGCAGCGCCACCTACCGTGCGACCTCGGTGCGCCCCGGCCTGTACCTGGTGGACTTCATCAAGCGCGAAGGCACGCAGGCCTGGTCGGTCAGCCTGGTGCTCGACACCGCCAGCGCTTCGTTCACCGCTGTGCTCGGGCGCATGCCCACCCAGGAACAAACCCGCGAAGGCCTCTACAGCCGCGCCCTTGCCGGCAAGCCGCTGACGTCGGTGGAAGTGGAGTTCCTCCACGGCAGCCTCGACCGCCCGTGGCAGCCAGGCCAATGCCCCCACGCACCAACCACCGACCTGATCGGCCTGCGCAACCAGTATCGCTACAGCCCGAGCGAGGTCTACGAGCACATCTACCTCAACCACCAGTTCTACGCCTGGCAATGCCTCAAGGGTGTCGAGCAAGGCCTGTGCGACACCGACCGCTGCGATTACTACAAGATCGCCGACCAGCTCTACCTGTTCGTCTGGCGCGAAAAAATCATCCCCACCCTCGGCCTGGTGCTGATCGACCTGCAGCAACACCGCAGCGACGGCAAGATCTTTGGCTATGCCGACGCCTCCTTCGATGAGCTATCGAACTTTCCCATCAGCTCCTACTGCCAGGTGCTCAATCGCACGGAGCATCCTGATGACTGAGCCGCGCACGATCGTGATCACCGGGGCCGGCACGGGCATCGGTGCTGCGTGCGCCCGGCTGTACGCCGCCGAGGGTGCGCAGTTGGTACTGATCGGCCGTCGCCGCGAGCCGCTGGAGCAGGTCGCGCGGGAAACCGGGGGGTTGGTGTTGGTGGGTGATGCGGCCTGCCCGCAGACCTGGGAGGGTTTTATTGCGCAGATTCGCCAGCACTATGGGCGGATCGACGTGCTGCTGGCCTGTGCGGGCGGCCATGGCGTGGGCAGCGCCACCGACACCAGCCCGCAGACCTGGGAAGCGGCGCTGCGCAGCAACCTCGACAGCGCCTTCTACAGTGCGCGGGCGTGCTTGCCGCTGCTGCTGGAAAGTGGCGGGAACATCGTGCTGATGGGTTCGATTGCCTCACTGGCTGCCGGGCCCGAGGTGTGCGGCTACACCACGGCCAAGCATGCCTTGCTCGGGCTCAATCGCTCGCTGGCCCGGGATTACGGCCCGCGCGGGGTGCGGGTGAACGCGGTGTGCCCCGGCTGGGTGCGCACGCCGATGGCGGATGAGGAAATGCAGCCGTTGATGGATTTCCATGGCGAGACGCTGCAGCACGCCTATGACCGGGTGTGCGCCGATGTGCCGTTGCGCCGGCCGGCCAGCGCTGAAGAAATCGCCAGGGTGTGCCGCTTCCTGGCATCCAGTGACGCGTCGATCATTACGGGTGCGACGCTGGTGGCGGACGGGGGCTCAAGCATCGTCGATGTGCCGACGCTGGCCTATGCGCGTATGGAGCAGCGTCATGAATGAAGACCTGGATTTCACTGGTCGCAACGTATTGGTAACGGGTGGCGCCCAGGGTATTGGTCGGGCCATCGTCGAAGCGTTTGCCCTGCGGGGCGCTCGGGTGATGATCGCCGACCTGCAACTGGCAGAGGCGCTCGCGCTGGAGCTGTGCGGGCGCGGCTGCCAGGTGGAAGCGGTGACGGTGGATCTGGCGGATGCGGCTGCGGTTTTCGAGCTGATTGCAGGGGTGGAACACGACTGGGGGCGGCTGGATATTCTAGTGCATAACGCCGGGTATTTTCCGCTGACGCCCTTTGCCGAGATCACTCCGGCGATGCTCGGCCGTACCTTGGCGGTCAACCTCTCGGCGTTGTTCTGGCTGACCCAGGCGGCGCTGCCGATGTTCCGCCGTCAGGGTCGGGGCTGCGTGCTGGTTACGTCGTCTGTCACGGGGCCGCGGGTTGCGTTTCCGGGGTTGAGTCACTATGCGGCGTCGAAGGCCGGGGTCAACGGGTTCATTCGCAATGCGGCGCTGGAACTGGCCGGTTTGAATGTGCGAGTCAACGGTGTGGAGCCCGGCATGATCGCAACCCCGGCCATGGGCAACCTGGGGGATGACCAGGTAAATGCACAGATCGCCAGCCGGGTACCGCTGGGACGGCTGGGCGCACCGTCGGATATTGCCGGGGCAATGCTGTTCCTGGCATCGGACCTGGCGGGCTATATCACTGGGCAGACGCTGGTGGTGGATGGCGGCTCGACCTTGCCGGAGGTTTAACGAAACGTCCTACCGAACTGCCGGATAACCTCTACTCCCCTGCCCTGAGAACCTCTGCAAAGTCCCTCGCCTGATCACACAGCGCGAGGGAACGCCGATGTTTTTTTCGATTAATGCCCTGCCCGATGGGGCTGCCTCTTGAATCCCGCCATAGGCTTTCTGGTCGTGGCGGCGATGGACCCGAAGACGCGCGACGTCGATGGGGTTCTCAACGACTTCACACATTGCCTGAACACCTACGACGCGTGGGCCGAGAGCTTCTGGAGCTTTTCGGCACTGGATGTCGAGCAGGTGTTCAAGGTCGGCGACGAGGTTTCGCTGGTCGCGCCCATCACCCGTTCCCTGTATCCCGCCAGCACCGTCGCGACCTGCAAGGCTAATGCGTCGTTGACCCTGGTGCATATGTTCCAGAGCACGCGGTTCGTGCCCATCGGTAATACGCCGGTGATGCTGCAGGAAGTCGCGCAAGACGGTGGCGCCCTCGGCGACCCCATCCAAAAAACCATCGGCCCCAGCGGCATTCTCGAAGTCACCGAGTGCACCGTCGACCGGCAGTACCGGGTCAGTTTTTATCCCAACGTTTCCCAGGATCACATCAAGGCACTGTATGCCTCCTATCAGTCCGAGATCAGCTCGCTGGAAGGCAACTTGCGCGGTCAGTGGACGAGCACGTTCAAGCCGATATGGGAGAGCTATGCCAAGGCGGGTTATGGCGAGCGCTACACCTCGCTGCAACTGGCTTATGCGCGGGGCTTTGAAAACGTGCTTTACGGCCTCTGGGACGGTATTGCCCAGCTGTACCAGTGGTTGGCAGACATCAAGCCCAACAGCGAAAAGCTCCTGCAGTACCTCTCCCAAGCCGAGCTTGGAGCGCTCCTGAAGCTCAGTCATGAGGCGATTGCCAAAGGATTGTTGATTCTCAGCGACGAGCCGCTGCTGTTCATCTACCTGTCCGCGATGGTCAGTTGGATGCGCATGCTGCCGCCGCATTACATGTTTGAGTTGCTCGGGGAAATCACCACCGAGGTGTTGCTCAACCTGCTGTTGCTGTGGGCTACCGGCGGTATGGGTGTGGCGGTACGGCTGGGCGCGCAGGTGCTGGGCAAGGTCAGGTCCGAGCGGGCACGGGAGTGGTTGGAACAGATTGCCAAGTTGGGCGGTACGGCCCCGCTGGATAGGCATGCGGAGGTGCTTAAGCCGTTATCGCTTCAGAGTCATGCAGTGCCGGTCAAGGCTGCGGCGGTGCCGTTGAAGGCTGGCGTGGACGAGATATCCAACCCGGCACCGATGGTGCGGGAGCCGAAGACGGCGCGCACGGCGTTGGTGAAGCAGGAGCCTGTGGATGATGCGCCGGCTTCGGCGAAAAACCCCAATGGGGATGCGTCGGCTTGTTCGGCGAGCACCTGTACGAATGGCTGCCCGGTATCGATGGTTACTGGTGAGGAACTGCTGACCCTCACGGATGGCTCGTTGGAGGGTGTGCTGCCATTTGCCTGGACGCGGTTGTATCGCAGCAGTGCCGTGGAAATGGATTGCGGGTTGGGGTTTGGCTGGAGTCATGCGCTGGCTCAGCGGTTGGTGGTGAGCGGCGAATCGGTGGTGTGGACCGATCACGAGAACCGCAGCACCACCTTTCCCCTGCCCTCTGCTGCACGGCCGGCGATCACCAATAGCCTGGCGGAAGCGGCGATTTATCTGGGCTCGTTGCCCGATGAACTGGTGCTGGCCCAGGCGTCGCTTTTCTACCACTTCCGTGACGGTGTGCTGACGGCGATCAGCGACGCTTACGACAACCGGCTGCGCATTGCCCGCGATTATTCCGGGCGGATTCAGCGGATCGATAACCATGTTGGTCAGGCATTGCTGCTGCGGTATGAGCGCGGCCATATCGTTGCGATCGACTATCAGGTGCACCGGGAACTCGGCTGGGTTACCGAGCAGAACGTTGTTTCCTACACGTACGACGATGCCTGGCGGTTGATCGAAGCGACCAACGCTGTAGGAGAAAGCGAGCGTTATCGGTACGACGATCAGCAGGTGATCCTGGAGCGGGAACTGGCCGGTGGGGCGAGTTTCTTTTGGGAGTGGGAACGGTCTGGCAAGGCGGCGCGATGTGTCCGGCACTGGGCCAGCTTTTCGCAGATGGACACGCGGTATGTGTGGGATGACAACGGCACGGTCACCGTACACAACGCCGATGGCAGCCAGGAAGTCTACGTCCACGACCAGCGCGCACGGCTGGTGCAGCGGATCGATCCGGACGGCGCGCAGCACTTCAAATCCTACGACGAAAAAGGCCGGCTGACGGTCGAGCAGAATCCGCTGGGAGCGGTGACGGCCTATCAGTACGACGAAGCCGGTCGGTTGATTGCGCTGTTTCCCGGGGACGATACGCCGACGTCCTACGAGCATGACAACGGGTTCGTACGGGTTGTGCGCCGTGGTGACGCGGTGTGGAAATACCAGCGTAACGACCAGGGCGATATCACCCGCAAGACTGATCCGGACGGCAATTACACCGAATACACCTACACCCAACACGGAAAGCTCACGGGTGTTTGGTATCCGGATAACAGCAGCCAGCGGCTGATCTGGAACGAACGCGGCCAGCTCATTGAGGAAAAACTGGCGAATGGCGGTGTGCGGCGTTATCGCTATGACGAGCTGGGGCGGCAGGTGGCTTGCGAGGATGAGCATGGTGCGCTGACTCAGTATCAGTGGGACGCCGTGGGTCGTTTGCTGAAAGTGATTCAGCCTGACGGGGCCACACGCGAATTCAGCTACAACCCGTACGGAAAAATCACTGCTGAGCGCGACGAGTTGGGCCGCGTCACCCGCTACGAATACGCCGATGGTTTGCACCTGATCAGCCGTCGGATTAACCCCGACGGTACACAGCTTAAATACCGTTATGACAATGTTCGGCTGTTACTGACCGAGATTGAAAACGAGGTCGGCGAAACCTATCGGCTCGACTATCACGCCAACGGCCTGATCCAGCAGGAAACCGGGTTTGATGGCCGGCGTACTGCCTATGTCTACGACCTCGCCGGGCATCTGCTGGAAAAGACCGAATACGGCGATGACGGCAGTCAGTTGGTTACCGGCTATGCGCGCGATGCTGCCGGTCGCCTCGTAAGAAAAACCCTGCCCGACCGCAGCATTGTCGATTACACCTACGACCGCCTCGGCAATCTCCTCAGCGTCGACGACGGTCATTGGCCGCTGCATTACGAATACGACCTGCAAAACCGCCTCACCGCCGAACACCAGGGCTGGGGCACGTTGCGCTATGGCTACGACGAATGCGGCCAACTCAATTACCTGCGGCTGCCAGACAACAACCGCCTCGCCTTCCACCACGACAAAGGTGGCGACCTCGCCACCGTCGAACTGAATGGCAGCCTGCTCACCTCGCACCTGTTCAAATCCGGCCGCGAACACCAACGCCAGCAAGGCCAACTCCTCAGCCACTACCACTATGACGACCAGGGCCGCCTGCACGCCCACGCCATCAGCCAACAGGAACAACGCCACCAGCGCCGCCAATACGACTACGACAAACGCGGCAACCTGACCCGCATCCTCGACACCCGCAAAGGCCAGCACGACTACCACTACGACCCGCTCGACCGCCTGACCCGCGCCAACCACTCGCACGACCTGCAGGAACGCTTCGTCCACGACCCGGCGGGCAACCTGCTGATGCAAGACCGCGTCGGTCCGAGCGTCGTCAAAGGCAATCGCCTGTTGATGCAAGGTGACCGCCATTACGACTACGACGCTTTCGGCAACCTCCTGCGGGAACGCCGGGGTCGGGCGCAGCAGTTAGTTACCGAATACAGTTACGACTGTCAGCATCGCCTGATCAGCGTCACCCAACCGGACGGCACCCAGGCCAGCTATCGCTACGACCCGTTTGGTCGGCGTATCGCCAAAACGATAAAAAGCCAAACCACCGAGTTCTTCTGGCAAGGCGAAACATTAATCGCCGAACACAGCACTGATAACCACCAAAGCTATATCTACGAACCCAACAGCTTCCGCCCGTTAGCACTGCTGAAAGGCTACGGCCCGGAAGACGTAAAGCCCTTCCACTACCAACTCGACCACCTCGGTACCCCGCAAGAACTCACCGCGCCCGATGGCGAAATTGTCTGGTCAGCGCACTACCGCGCCTACGGCCAAATCGCGAAGCTGGACGTCAACACCGTTACCAACCCGCTGCGCTTCCAGGGCCAATACTTCGACCCGGAAAGCGGGCTGCACTACAACCGTCATCGCTACTACAATCCGGACATTGGCCGCTACCTGACGCCTGATCCGGTGAAACTGGCGGGCGGGCTGAACGGATACCAGTACGTGCCCAACCCGACGGGGTGGGTGGATCCGTTGGGGTTGAATACCTGTCCGGGAGGAGACGGCTGTAAGCCAACCATTGGCGCCGCTGAACCTTCGGCAGAAGCGTCAGTCAACAAAGCAGAACCCAAACAACCGACACCAGATGAAAGCGAGGAGTATCTTTTTCGCGGAGATAAAACCAAGCCAGATGTAGTGTTCAAAGACGGCTTCAAAAGCAAGGGAGCTAGTGAAGACCTATACTTGCATGCCATTGATAGCGACGACCCTCCAAGTAATTTCATTAGTACATCACCTATAAAGGCGGTAGGGATAAATTTCGCCACCAGCTACAAAACAAAACCAGGTTATCTATACACTCTAAGAAGTATCGCTGGTCACGACCTAAATACAGAATTAGGGATGCAAGCCCCCTATCCAAAAGAAAAGGAATTTGCCGTTCACCACAGAATACACACAGAGGACATTTTAGGCGTTACCCCTATGAAAAAAGACGGAAGCTACGTAGGCTATTCAATTCCAAATCCGAACAGGAAAATAGAATGAAGACTAAAAAAATATACATCCTGACTAACAATCAAAAAAAAGAAGCACTTGTAAAATACGACGATGAAAAGCTTATCTTGACTTTTTCCGAGGCCGAAAATTTCAAAAAAATCTACTCTGGAAAAGATATATATGTTTGCCTCGCAAAAGTCAGATCGGACTTTCCCCACCTAACCTTTCTATGCAAAGGCGCAAAATTAAACGTCATGCCTTCCAGAATGGCATCTCAAATGGGCGCTGGGCTTGTCGCTTATCAAATGACGATGGGCAAGCCCGCCCTTCCAGAGGATATAGTTCACATTTTTGATTACGAAGACGAAAACCTGACAAATGACCCACAAGAGCAAATTACTTTTTTTAAAACCTGGCTTGCATCGTTAAGCGCTGAAAGATACGAAGATTTCAACTAAGCGATTAGTACATTCTCACCTTTCGAATAACGGAAGAACAGCCAGTTGGAAAGTTCAGCCTATTCGGTAAACCCCAGCATGCTTAGCGCCTACCAAATCGCCATCGCAGGCAAGCCAACTCCCACAGTTAAACTGTGTACATCAATGAATCTTCTGCACCCCCCAGTCACCCCACCTGCTGCAACCGCCCAGCCCGAAAATCCTTCGGCGACACTTCAAACTGCTTCTTGAACGAGCGACTAAAGTGCGCCGAATCCGTAAACCCCCACTTATACGCAATCGACGTAATCGACTCACTGCGCAAAAACGGGTTGGTCAGATCATCCGCACTGCGCTTCAACCGCGCCCGCTGGATATACCGACACACGCTGTCATCCTGTTCCTCAAACAACCGGTACAAATGCCGCACCGAGATATTCAACCGACTCGCCAACCCCACCGGGCTAAGCCCTGGCTGGGTCAATGACTCATCAATCACCTTCTGCACATAGCTGCGCAGATTGCTGCCCTGCAACCCGCCACAATCATCGCGCTCATCGTCTTCCTGCTCAAACGCCGACCCCAGCAGCGAGATAAACGCCGACTGCAACGCCTGCCCCTCCCCGACCGCGCCTTCGCCGTTCAGTGCGTCTTTGCACAGTTGATCCATCAACACATGCAACATGCGCCCGCAGGCTTTGCTCGAGGAGATTTTGCCGAAGGTCTTGGGCTGGTTGCCGAACTGTTTGCACACCTCTGCGCGGGACAAGGACAGGGACGCGTGTTCGATGAGCCCGAACGGGGTGATGTCGATGGAGCCCACCGAGTCCATCAATAACAGTTCGCCGGGGGCAAGCTGGAAGCTCTGGCCGTTTTGGGTGATCTGGCAGTAGCCGCTGCGCTGGCTGACGAGGAAGCAGTGTTGGTCGTCATCGTGGTCGGCGCGGGCCTTGGGGCGCTTGATCAGGCCGGCGTTGGTGCGCAGGCTGGCCAGGGGCAAACCGCCGCGGGAAAAGGTGCTGATGCTGCCGATGAACAGCGAGCGGTTGAAGGCCAGTTCTGTGTCGAAGTGACCGCAAACCGCGCGCAGATCCCGGGTCCAGAGGTCCAGCCCGTCTTGCCCAATCTGTTGCATGCTCATGGTTGTTTCCACCTTGGCTTTTTGTTTTTGTCGGGCAATAGTTAACATGTTATCTATATGCGCGCAACAAGTACGTGTCTGCCAAGGTGGTTGCACTATTGATGCCAAATACTGCGGTCAGTGGGCCTGCAAGGCGCGCTGGAAACCGTTCAAGGCGTCCAGCAGCCAGGCGCGTTGCACACTGCTCAAGGCGATGTAGCGACGGAACGCCGGCATGCGGTTGACCACCTCGCTGCCGCCCATATGCTCAAGCCGCACACACCACTGGTGATCCACCAGGTTGATGCGCAGGCGCTTGAAGTCCAGCGGCATCAAGGCGCGATGCAAGGCGCTGCCCTCCTGCAATTGCGTGTGCAAAATGCCTGAAACCTCCTTGTCGCCCGACCGCTGTCGACAGCGGATTCCGGTGCGTCGAACGGCCCCGGTGTGGTGCAGTTCGAAGCTCGCCGTGCCCTGCTGCGAGGCAGGGATGCGCAGTACGAATTCGGTCATCACCAGGTGCATCAACAGCTGCGACTCGGTGCGTTCGACGATCTCCAGTTGCAGCCCGAGATTGTCCAGGGAAACCCGGGCCGTCGTCGGTCCACACACCTCATAACCGGCCAGGCCGAGGTTACGCCTCAGGTGTTCCAGCGTAACGCCGGGTCGATACCCGGCAGGCGCGCGCCGGGCGCTGAACAGCTCAGACAGTTTTTGCAGCATGGCTGATATACCCGTTGTGCGGCTGATCCGGCTCATGGGCGAACTCCTTGGCCAACACCTCTTCCACCGAGGCGGGCCTGAATGGATTGACCTTCTGCACAACCAGCGTCCAGAACAGCGCGTACGCCGCCGTGCACCCGAGCATTACGCCAAAGGGAATGTAGATGTCGGCGGGGTTCATGCCCGGCGGGGTGATAAACCACATGCCCAGCAGGATGCCGATGCTCGACAGAATCTGCGGCAGCGGAAAGAACGGCGAACGGTAGGCGCGAGGCAGATCCGGACGGCGAATCCGCAGGATCACCACCGACAGCGTCACCAGCAGATAAGCAAAGCTCCAGGCACACACGGCCGCCAGCACCAGGTGCATGATGTTGTCGGTGTTGCCGCCCAGGTACAGCGCGTGCAGGCACGGAATCAGCATCGCCACCAGAATGCACAGCAACGGTGTCTTGAAGCGCGGGTGCAGGTAGGTGAAGACCTTGGGCAACGCGCCGTCGACGGCCATGCCGTACAGGATCCGTGGCACACCGGCCATCAAGGTGTTGATGGTCGCAGCACCGGCAAACAGGAAGCCGATGCCCAGCCACATCGGGCCGATGCTGCCCATCACCTGCTCGGCGAATTTCGGGATGGCCATCGGCGTATCCAGCAGGTGCACGCCGCCCGCCGCGTCGATCAATACGTTTTCCACCTGGCGTTTCATGGCCGCGCCATAGATGAACATGCACGTGGCCACCCCCAGCAGCCCCAGCACCATGGCCTTGGGCATCACCTTGGCCGAGTTGCGCAGGTCCGGCGCCAGCGGCGTGACGAACTCGCAGCCGACAAACATGAACATCGCCATGCCCACCAGCGACAGGATGGTAATCAGGTCGGTACCGACCAGGGATTCACCGAACCAGCCGTCCAGCTGCACCGCCGGGGCTGCGATCAGGCCCAGCACGCCAAACACCATCAAGGTGGTCCACATGCCGAAAGTGAGGATGATCTCGGCCCGGCCAAACGCGCTGACGCCAAACGCATTGAGCACCCCGAACACAATCACGAAGCCCACTCCCAGCAACCACGAACCGCCGGCGGATTCCGCCAGGGTGTTGAGGTGCTCGAAGTTCACCAGCGCCATCACGCCGGAGAGGATGGTTTCGGCGGTGCCGGCAAACACATGCACGATCAGGTACGCCGACAAGGTGCCGGTGATCGCAAAGAACCGGCCCATGCCGCAATTGATGTAGTCGTAGACCGAGCCGGTGGTGGGCAGGATCGAGGCGGCTTCGGCGAAGGTGGTCGCCTGGGCCAGCATCATCACCACCGCGATCAACATCGCCACCGCAAAGGCGCTGCCGCCGATGCCAAACCCCATGGTCGCGGTGAGGATCACCGGGCTGGCCATGATCAAGCCAATGGTGCTCGCCAGCGCGGTTGGAAAGCCCACCGTGCCGCGTTTCAAATGTTCGGTGAGCCGGTCGTTGATCGACATGGTGCAGATCCTCAAGAAGCGGATTTTTAGAAGTATTGGCACTCTGCGCCCGCCCTGGCTGATCGTCTTGCTCCTGGCTGCCGCCGGTTTTGTTGCTGCCTGCCACTGCTGCGCCACTGGCGGCCTGGGACAATTTCCTGGCACGCAGGGGAAAGACTTGGCCCGGTGGCGCTCGCCCTAATGCTCCCTCAATTCACCTTGTTGGGGACTATAACAATGCAGCACACACAACAAACCCGTCACCTGTACAGGGCCATCAGCCTGGGCATCGCGCTGATGATCATCGACTCATCGGCCCAGGCGTTCGAGCTGTATGCCGATGACGACACTCAGGTCACCGGCAACTTCCTGGCGGTGTACGGGATGTTCAACAGCCGCAAGAACTACGACGGCACCACCGGCGGTTCCACCTGGCGTGAAGGTTTTATCAAGTATGGCTTGAGCGTCGACCAGCGCTTCGGCGCCCTGGGCAGCGTGTATGGCACGGCCAACCTGGTCAGCTCGGGCACCTGGGGTGATGGCGATGCGTCGGGCGTGACCACCGGCAGCGAGCGCACCACCAAGTTCGACGAAGCCTTCGCCGGCTGGCGCTCGGGGGAACTGTTTCCGACACTGGGCAAGGATGGTGTGAACCTGTCGTTCGGCCGCCAGGTCATCATGCTCGGCGACGGTTTCATCATCAACGATGACGGCCCGAACTTCGGCAAGGGCGTGGATGACGGCAAGTTCAACCGGGGCGGCGCCTACTACATCGCCGCCCGGCATGCCTTCGATCAAACCGCGGTGCTACGCCTGGGTGGCAAGGACGGCGTGCATGGCAGCGTAATGTGGATCAAGTCCGACAACCGCGCCCAGGCCAACACTGAAATGGCTGCCGGCACCCTGGACTACACCGCCGCGCCCGGCACCCTGGGGTTGACCTATATCCACGGCATCAGCGTCGACGACCGTTATGCCAATGACCTGCAAAAACAGCGCGCCGGGATGAACATCTACAGCCTGCGGGGCGCCGGTAATGCCGGGATCGAGAACGCGCACTTTTCCTTTGAATACGCCTGGCAGGACAAGGACGCCGGCCCGGAAAAGGCCTGGTACGCCGAAGGCGGTTATACCTTCGCCGCGCTGCCGTGGTCGCCGGACCTGACCTACCGCTACAGCCGCTATTCGAAAAACTGGGATGCGATGTTTTCGGGCTTCAACCGTGGCTACGGCACCTGGGTGCAGGGCGAGGTGGCCGGCAATTATTCGGGGCCGTTCAATACCAATACTGAGGTGCAGCATGTGGCGTTGAAGGTCAAGCCGCTGGACAGCGTCACCCTGGGCGCGCTGTTCTTCGACTACAAGACGTTGAGCAAGGGCGGCATGCTCAACCTCGATGGGCGCGAACTGGACCTGTACGCGGAGTGGGCGGTGAACGAACACCTGATCGTCACGCCGCTGTTGGGTTTGTACAAGCCCAACAAGGATGAGAGCAACGGCGGCAACCAGGTGGGTGGCAATGGTACCAATCTCTATAGCCAAGTCACCGTGGCCGTGCCGTTCTAACACAGGTGCAATGAGCTACCGAGATCACATGTGGGAGCGGGCT
>NZ_JACARS010000062.1:0-58679 GCF_013386485.1 Pseudomonas sp. P7758
CGATGACCTTGGCGCCGCGTACGTACTCGCCGGTGACCGCCGCCAGCATGGTCGGTGAGCCCTGTACGGCTGCGCGTTGCAGGTAGTGTTTCACGGCGCGCAAGCCGCCGAGTTCTTCGCCGCCACCGGCGCGGCCCGGGCCGCCGTGCTTGAGTTGCGGCAGGGGCGAGCCGGGGCCGGTGGCGGCGAAGAACTCGGCGGCTTGCGCGCCGTGAAACACTACCTGCAACGCGCAGCCGTACAGGGCTCACCGACCATGCTGGCGGCGGTCACCGGCGAGTACGTACGCGGCGCCAAGGTCATCGAGACCGAAGTGCACCCGTTCCGCCGCTTCTTCCAGGACCTGCAGATTGGCGAATCGCTGCTGACCCACCGCCGCACCGTCACCGAGGCCGACCTGGTGAACTTCGGCTGCCTGTCGGGCGATCACTTCTACATGCACTTCGATGACATCGCCGCCAAGGAATCGCAATTCGGCAAACGCATTGCCCATGGTTACTTTGTGCTGTCGGCGGCGGCCGGGCTGTTTGTGTCCCCGGCACCGGGGCCGGTGCTGGCGAACTACGGGCTGGACACCCTGCGGTTTATCAACCCGGTGGGCATTGGCGACACCATCCAGGCGCGGCTGACCTGCAAGCGCAAGATCGACCAGGGCAAGAAGAGCCCCCAGGGCATTCCGCAAGGCGTGGTGGCGTGGGATGTGGAGGTGACCAACCAGTTGGGTGAGCTGGTGGCCAGTTATGACATCTTGACGTTGGTGGTCAAACGCGAGGAGTGAGTGCTGAGACCAATGTGGGAGCTGTCGAGCCCCAGCGAGGCTGCGATGGGATCACCGCGCCGTACCTGCCAGACCGCGGCGCCTGCATCGCAGCCTCGCTGGGGCTCGACAGCTCCCACAGTTGATCTCAGTTGATCAGGAGCGTGTATTCGTATCCCGTGACGCCCTGCGTCACCACTGAACAGATTGATTTTTTATTCCGCACGACACACCTTAGCGAATCGTTTTTCTAAAAGGTGACGCCCGCAGTGTCCGATTTTCCGACTCTCAAAACCGAACGCCTGACCCTCAGAGAACTTACACAGGAGGATGCGGTGGGGTTGTTTGCGATTCATAGCGACGCTGAAGCAATGAAGTGGTTCGGTGCCGACCCAATCACCGAGCCTCATCAAGCGGAGCAACTGATCGAGCTGTTTGCCAGTTGGCGCACCTCACCCAATCCGGGGATTCGCTGGGGGATTGAGGAGACAGCCACGGCAGCGCTGATCGGCACCTGTGGTTTCTTCAAATGGAATCGTATGTGGCGCAGTTGTGCCATCGGGTTTGAGATGGCGCAATCGGCACAGGGACAGGGGCTCATGAAGGAGGCGGTTTACGCCGCCCTTCGATGGGCGTTCCAGCACATGGAACTCAACAGGATCGAGGCGCTGGTTCATCCTGACAACGCCCGGTCACTGAACCTGCTTGAGAAAGCCGGGTTCGTGCGTGAAGGAACGTTGAGGCAGGCGGGTTACTGGAACGCAGCTCATCAAGACCTGGTTCAGCTTTCGCTGCTGCGTGGGGAGTGTGAGTACCTTTAGTGTCTGCGCGCGGTCCGGCGGTAAACCAGCGTATCGCGTACGCCGAAGTACTCGCAGCGCCGCGCGCCTTGAAGGGTTTCCACCCATTCAAACCCCGTTGCCTCAGCCAGTCGTTGACTGGATATGTTCGCCGAAGAAGTGGTCAGGCGCAGTGTGTGCCCGCTCAACTGCGAAACCAGAGCGGTCAATGCCTCCCTCATCAGCCCATGACCGGCGTGTGCCTGATTGCCCCAATAGCCAACTTCGTAGCTGTGAATCTCATCGGCCAGCGGCAGCAGGCCGATACAGCCCACCAATGCCTGGGGCTCGTCGCGAGATAACAGGAAATACCGTTTCTCCCCGACAGGCGCATCGAAGTCTTTTGCCGCGCGCTGCAGGCTTTCCTGCGTGTCCTCCAGCGTCCAGTGCGGCTTGCTCCATACGAGAAACCGGCGGTGCAGTGCGTAGCTGGCGTTCAAGGCATCGGCGAGTTTTTCAGCGAGCGCCACATCAGGCGCAACCAGGGTCATCCGGTCAGTTTGCAGGGTTGTGGGCAGCGGCGCCTGCTGTTCAATGGTTTGCACCCACACGAATCCTTCGTCTTCACTGGGTGGCTCGAGCATGCTGAACACGCTTTTCAGCGCGTCCTCCGGCACCTTTTTGTCGGCATTGCGTTGGGCATTTCGCGATAACGCCAGCTCCAGCGGTGCGCTCACCAGGATGCCGATCACCGGGACTGCATAGTCCCTCGCGATGGACAGCAACTCCTCCCGATGACGCCGCGCCGGCAAAGCAGCATCGAAGACGATTGCGCCGTGCCCCAATCGCTCAAGGTTTTCCGCCACCCAGCGAGACTTGCCCGCCCCCTGCACGCCCATGACCACGTACACATGAGTGCCCTTTGCCGCCTGTGACAGCTCGTGCCTCAACCGCGCATACGCGAGCTGCCATGCCTGTCGATTTCGTTCAGGCGTGAATTCCCTGCCGAACTCGGTTTCCAGATAGTCGTCAGGGTTGATCACCAAGGGCAAGTCCATCGACCGATCCTCCATCAAAAAGGCACGTCGCCCAAAATCGTCGCGCGGTGCATCACCCGCCTTTGCGGTCGGTAATCATCAATCGCGTAATGCTGGGTAATGCGGTTATCCCAGAACGCTACATCATTCGCCTTCCATCGCCAACGCACGGTGAATTCCGGACGGCTCACGTGGCTGAACAATAACCGCAACAACGCATCACTTTCCGCCGCCTCAAGCTCATTGATCCGCGTGGTAAAGCCTTCATTCACAAACAACGCCTTGCGCCCGGTGGCAGGATGCGTCCTGACCACCGGGTGTGACAGCGGCGGGTGATCCTTCCGGGCTTTTTCGTAGCGCGCCAATGCTTCGGGCGTGCTGCCGAAGCGCTCGGTGGGAAATGATTTGGTCAATTCGTGGGTGGCGGTCAGGCCGTCGAGCAGTTGCCTGACGGGGGCCGATAACCCTTCAAACGCAGCCACGCCATTGGCCCACAACGTATCCCCGCCGAACGCAGGCACTTGCCTGGCCGCCAACACAGAGCCCATCGCCGGTGCAGCGAGGAAGGTCACATCGGTGTGCCAGATGGCGTTGTCGCGGACATCGGTCACGGCGGTGTCGATCAGCAGCAGTTCCGGGTGCCGGTCAACGTGCGGGTAAATCGGATGCCGGTGCAAATCACCAAACCGCGCGGCAAATGCCACGTGCTGCCCGGGGGTAATGGCCTGGTTACGGAAGAACAACACCTGGTGCTGCAGCAGTGCTTGCTCCACCCAGTCGTGTTGTTGATCCGTCAGAGGCAGGGCCATATCCAGCCCCTCAACCTCGGCGCCGATGGTAGGGCCAAGGGGATGAAGCGTCAGGCCCATGATTATTCTCCGATGAACTTGTCGCTGACGAAGGCGGAATAGTCAGGCAGGACCTTTTCGATTTTTCCCTGCTCTTTCAGAAATTCGGCGGTCTTGCCGATTTCCCTGGCGGTGCCACCGGCGAGGTATTGCGCGCTTTTCTGTTCGGCGGCCGTCGGGAACGACGAGCCATCGAGCAGCTCGGGAATGTCCGCAGCGTTGGCGCCTGTGAGCCGGGCGATGCTCTTCACGGGGGCAGAATCAGCGGTCCAGTCTTTTTTATGCGCGGCGTAATCGGCAATCGCCGCCAGGCTGACCCTGGCAAAATCGGCAACGACCTTCGGATTCTTTTCAGCGAAATCCTTGCGCGCTACCCACACTTCAAAGGTCGGGGCGCCCCAGTTGGAAACTTCGGCAGCATCCGTGAGGATCTTGCCGGTCTTACGGATTTCACCCAGGGCAGGCGACCAGGTAAACGCCCCGTCGATATCGCCGCGGGCCCAGGCGGCGGTGATTTGTGCCGGTGTCAGGTTGACGATGTTGACTTTGCGCGGGTCCAGGTTCCAGTGCTTCAGCGCGCCCAGCAGGCTGTAATGGGAGGTCGACACAAAGGGCACGGCGATGGTTTTGCCGATCAGGTCATCAGGGGTCTTGATCCCGCTGCCGTCGCGAACCACCAGGGCCTCGGAACTGCGAATCTGCGCGCTGACAATGAACGCCACCAGCGGCATGTTTCGCGAAGCCGCCGCGGCCAACGGGCTGGAACCCAGGTTACCGATCTGCACATCACCGGAAGCCATGGCGGCCAGGACGGCCGGGCCCGCGTCGAATCTGCGCCAATCGATCTGCTGGCCGATACCTTTTTCATATTCGCCATCGGCGATGGCGCGTTTGATCGGGTCGATGCCGTTGATGTAGCCGATGGTGAGGTCAGCGGATTGAGCGCTTAGGGAGAGGACAGCGAGGCCCACGGCCGAGAGGAGGTTGCGGGCCAGTTTCAGCGTGTTCATTTTTATAGATTCCTGAGCGGATAAGACTTGAACAGCGCGGACTCCGGCTCTCCAAGGGTCAACTCAGTTAGATGATATTGATCTATAAAAAATAAAATAAATAATTTTATGGAATTAGCTTAGAGCTTCTGCAGGAGCGATCAAGCTCGCTCCTGCAGGGTCATGTCACTCTTGAACATCCATGAACTCTTTGGCCCAGCTCACGTAGGTGTCGGGGAACGTGTAGGTGTGGGTCAGTTCGCTGGCGGTCAGGTTTGACGTGCTGCGCGTCAGGTTGCGCTGTTCGCGAAGGCTGTCGTAGGTGGCCTTGATCGAGGCGAAGTACGCGCCGTGCCCGGCAACCACAATCCGCACACCCAATTTGGCCAGGCGTTCGTTGTCATTGAGATGCGGGTTGGCGTAGGTCACCAGCATCAACGGCACCGTCAGGCCTTCGGCGATCTGTTCAAGGTGGTCGAAGTCACGGACACCCACCATGCAGATGCCGTCTGCGCCAGCCTCTTGATACGCCTTGGTGCGATGGATAACGTCTTCCACCGGCAATACGGCGGCGTTGGTCCGGGCGATGATCGAAAGCTGCGGATCGACCCGGGCCTCCAGGGCCGCCTTGACCTTGCCCACGCCCTCTTCCGTGCTGATGAGGTCGGTGGATTTGCGCCCGAACTGCGCGGGCAGCAGGGTATCTTCAATGGTCAGCGCCGAGACGCCAGCACGCTCCAGTTCCTGAACGGTGCGCATCACGTTCAGTGCATTTCCGTAGCCGTGGTCGGCGTCGGCGATCACCGGAAGCTGCGCCACCCGGCCGATGCGGGTGGCCTGCTCGACGAACTCACTCAGGGTAATCAGCGCGAAGTCCGGTGCAGCCAGGACCTGTAATGACGCCACCGAGCCTCCCAGGATGCCGACTTCGAAGCCCAGGTCTGCAGCGATCCTGGCGGACATCGGGTCGAACACCGAGGCGGTGTGAAAGCAGTGTTGGGAGGCCAGCAGCTCGCGAAACGAGCGCCGTAGATCCTGGTGGGAAATTTTCGACATGTTCACTCCTCACTGTCGCCGTATACGCGGGAACGACCAGTGCCAATTCAAAAGTAAGGCTAGCGTATCACGCCGGAAAAAGATGGTTGATGACGTTTGAGAAACTTATACATCACGCTTGGCGGGGGGAAGCCCGCCGCCATTACTTCAACCGTCCCGCCTCTCCCAGCCAGGTTGACGCGCCCTGGTGCAACCATTCGGTGGCGGCGGGATTGTGTTTGACCCGGCTATCCAGGAACGCCACACCCATGGCCTGAATCGCGGCCACCTGCTTGGGGTCCGGCGCCGGTTCGCCCGCCATCGGGCCGCCGCCGCCAGGTTTGGCGCCGTGCTTGTGCCCTCGACCCTTGGGCGCGTCGCCAGACGAAGCACTGCCCTTGTCGGTCCTTTTCGCCGGCCGGCTGAACAGCTCGCTCCCGGACAAGGTCTTGTGCGTCGCACTGTTCAACTCCAGCTGAACACTGCCCGCCGCTGTCACCGACTCGCCCAACACCTCTCGCTGACGGTAAGAGCTGACCCAGTTGAACGGGTCTTCATCCTGCTGGCCGGTCATCGACAGCACGGGCGCCGTTATCCGGGCAAACACGTCCGGCCGGGCATCGGCGTCCACATAAGGGCTGAGCAGCAACACCGCCTTGGGTTGAATCCCGACGCCCGGGGTGGCCCCGGGCTCCAGCGCCCCGGCGAGTGCCTCAGCGGTCTGCGCGCCAAAATCAAAGCCGGCCACCACCACCTGGTTCCAGTCGATGGCCGCCAGTTGCGCGTCGCCTTTGGCGGCCCGTGCCCGAACTTCGCTCAGGACTTTCTGCAAGGTCGACAGCCTGTCACGCAGGGCGGCGGCGGAGTAATGACTGCTCGCCATCCCGCGAAAGTCGCCATATACCGCCTGCTGCGAGGCAAAGATCGATTGATCATGGGCGGGTTCCTGAACCGACAACACCGCATAACCGGCCTGCGCCCAAGCCTTGCGCCACGCCACCCCGCCCGAGGCCGGCTCACCCAAACCCGGCAAGTAGATAATCAGCGGCAGGCGCTCATGGGTCACCGGTGCCAGCCACGCAACGTTCACCGATTGCTTGTCGAGCTGCCAGGTCGCGCCCCAGCCGGACGTTTCATAATGGGACGGTTGATACGCGGTGCTCAGTTCCTTGTTGACCCGCTCGCTGAATTCGGCCCGCGGGTTTGGCGGATCGCCCGCACACCCCGCAATCAATCCCAGGCTGCCCACCAGGGCGCTCACCGCCAGCCAGTACCGAGGTTGAAGGTTCATTCGATTCACACCGCCGTTCAGTTCAAGGTAACTGGCAGCCTAACCGACCCGCCGGCGAACGCAGCACCCGCGCAGGTAAAGAATGGGTAAAGCGTGACGGCACGATGGCCCTCTTCGCGGGTCTTTGTTTTATCAAAGCCGGAAAAATTTCAAGGAGACGCCTGTGAGCATCAGAGACAATCCCGAGGACTATCAGGATCTCAAGCGGGCCGTCGGTTTGCTGGAGTCACCCTCCCTGACGGCCAGGCTGTCCGGCATGATCGGCTCCCCGATTGAAAGCGCGGTAAAGGCATTGCCGGGGGTGGTTTCCAAACGGATCAATGGCGCGGTGGCGGCAGCGCTGCATTCATCCGCCGGCGCGGCGCTGAAAAGCCTGGACAACAGTCCGAGAAAACCGGCCTCGACCCGGCTGCACAAGGCTTTTGCGGCCACCTCGGGCGCCATCGGCGGGGCCTTCGGTTTCGCGGCGCTGTTTATCGAGCTGCCGATCTCTACCACCATCATGATGCGCGCGGTCGCCGACGTGGCGCGCAGCGAGGGTTTCGACCTGGGCGACTTTTCGACCAAACAAGCCTGCATCGAGGTGTTTGCCATGGGTGGCACCAGCCAGGCCGACGATGCAACGGAGACCGGTTACTACATGACCCGCAGCTTCACCACCCAGGCCATGCAACAACTGTCCAAGGAGCTGGCGGGGATCGCCGCCAAGCAGGGCTCCAAGGCCATCAGCAGCTTGTCCCCGGGCCAAGCCGGGAAATGGCTGGCGATCCTCATCGATAAAGTCGCGACACGTTTTGGCTTTACCATTTCCAGCAAGTTCGCAGCCCAGGCCGTTCCCGTGATGGGCGCCTTTACCGGGGCGACAATCAATGCACTGTTCACCCACTTCTACCAGGACATGGCGCGGGGGCACTTCATCGTGAAACGGCTGGAAGAGAAATATGGTTTTGAGCCCATCAAGGATGCGTACATGGCCATCAAGGCGGCGCCCCGGGTGAACTAGAAGCGCGGAAATGCCGGAAAAATTTTTAATGCCGTGCATCCACTTCGCTGCCTCGCGCGTACATTCATCCGCAGGGCGCAAGAATTAGGGAGATACGCAGGAAGAGATCACCCGGACGCCATACCCTTGAGCTATCTGATGAATAGAAAAACAACATCATAATGATGGCACTGTCTGATACCTTGTTGTACGAACATAACCACTTTGAGGATTGTCATGGGCGAAGGCGCTCCTATTCCGCCGAATGAAATTGAACGGCTAAAAGAGGTCGCGAAATTTTGTCCAACCGACAGCGATAGTGATGATGTATTTGAAAAGATCGTCGAGATGGCGTCTGCCTATTACAACGCCCCCATCGCACTGATTTCAATTGTCGATAAACACCGGCAATGGTTCAGGGCACGGGTGGGAATTACAGAAACGCAGACACCGCGAGAAGTGTCTTTTTGCGCCTACTCTACCCTGGATAACGCCCTGCTGGAGGTGTCGGACGCAACGCTGGATGCCCGCTTCAAAGACAATCCCCTGGTCACGGGGCCGCCGCATATTCGTTATTACGCGGGCGCGCCATTGATCACGGAGGATGGCTTTACCCTGGGAAGTCTCTGCATCATTGATACTGTCCCCCGCCCTCCCATGAGCGAGCGTGACAGTGCAATGCTCAACGACTTTGCCGAGCTGGTCATGATGCGCATACAGGGCATGCGGTCCCGCAACTTCGTAGACCAACCGACTGGGCTATTCAATCGACTCAGGCTTGAGGAAGATATACGTCAAGCGCTTAAGCTTGAAAACGCGTGCCATGTGTACGCAGTTGACATTATCTCGCCAAAGTTTCTCAACGATATTGTAAAGGCCCTGGGCTACAGCTTTGCCGGAGACCTGGTTCTGGCGATCAAATCTCGCCTGCAAAACCTGTTACCCGCGCAGTGCCTGCTTTACAAAATCAGCCCGACGCGGTTTGGCTTCATCCTAGAGGAGAATCAAACCACCGAGCACATCTGCGAAAGTATTCTCAAGGACTTCAAAAAGCCTGTTGAATGCCACGGCATCCCCATCCTCATGCAAGTCGGGATTGGCGTGCTGCCCATTCACCATTCCGGCCCGCAAGACTGGCTACGCCTGCTGGTGAGTGCGGCAGATGAGGCGCGTGACCGCAAGCTGGGCTGGTCTCTTTATGAACCCCAGTTTGATGCGGCTCAGCAACGCGCTTTCATGTTGCTGAGTTCGTTGCCGGAAGCGGTCAGCTGCGACAAACAGTTCAGCCTGGTGTATCAGCCCAAAGTCAAACTGCCCTCGGGAAGCTGTGATTCGGTAGAGGCATTGCTACGCTGGACCCATCCGTTGCTTGGCCCCATCAGCCCTGCCGAGTTCATCCCCCTGGCCGAAAAAACCGCGTTGATACCGTCCGTTGGATTATGGGTGCTCAACGCAATCATCCGGCAAGCCGCAGCCTGGAAAGCACAAGGCGTGCGCCTGCGAATAGCGATGAACATTACCGTCAGCGATCTGGAAAGCTCCGAGTTCGTGGACGCGATGATTGATGAGCTTCACCGGCATGACCTTGACCCTGCCGACTTTGAACTTGAGTTTACCGAAAGCATGTTGATGACCAACCCTGAGGAAGTCATCCGGCAACTGCAGCGCGTTCGGCAGATTGGCATAGAGGTCGCGGTTGATGATTTCGGCACGGGCTACAGCAACTGGGCGTACCTGAAGGAACTGCCGGCCACTACCGTCAAGCTGGATCAATCATTGATCAGCGGGCTGGGCAGCAATCAAAATGACAAGCAGTTGGTTAAAACCCTGATAGGCCTGGCGAAAGGGCTCGGCTACCGAGTCGTTGCCGAAGGCGTAGAAAACCAGGAAATCCTCGACCTCTTGATACAGTGGGGATGTTCCGAAGCGCAGGGCTACCTGATAGCAAAGCCCATGACCGCAACGGACCTGGAAACCTGGATAAGCCAGGGCCGCTAGCGAACAGGCCCACAGCGTGGGCCCGTAAACGTCAGGCGCCAGTGTCAGGCCAGTTCAAAGCGATCCAGGTTCATCACCTTGGTCCAGGCCGCCACGAAGTCCTCGACGAACTTCTCCTCGGCGTCGGCACTGCCATAGACTTCGGACAGCGCCCTCAACTGGGCATGCGAACCGAACACCAGGTCGACCCGGGTGCCCGTCCACTTGACGGCACCGGTCTTGCGGTCATGCGCCTCAAAGGTATCGTGGCTGCCGGTGACTGGCTTCCATTCAACGCCCATGTCCAGCAGGTTCCTGAAGAAGTCATTGGTCAGGGTTCCCGGGCGCTCGGTGAATACCCCGTGCTTGCTTTCCCCGACATTGATACCCAAGACCCGCAGTCCGCCCAACAGCACCGTCATTTCGGGTGCGGTCAATGTCAGCAGTTGCGCCTTGTCGATCAGCAACGCTTCGGCCGACACCTTGTAGTGCCCCTTCTGGTAGTTGCGAAAGCCATCGGCGACCGGTTCAAGGAAACCGAACGACTCGACATCCGTCTGCTCCTGGGAAGCATCCGTGCGCCCTGCCGTGAAAGGCACCGTGGTCTGGCGGCCGGCATTTTGGGCCGCCAGCTCAACCCCCACGCTGCCCGCCAGCACGATCAGATCGGCCAGGGAAATCTTTTTGCCTCCCGTCTGTGCGGCATTGAAGTCGCCCTGAATAGCTTCGAGACGCTTCAGTACGCCCGACAGTTGCTCAGGCTGGTTGACCGCCCAGTCCTTCTGCGGAGCCAGGCGCAGGCGCCCGCCATTGGCTCCCCCGCGTTTATCGGAGCCGCGGAAGGTGGACGCCGCTGCCCATGCCGTCGAAACCAGTTGTGAGACCGTCAGCCCCGCGGCGAGAATCTTTTGCTTGAGCGCCGCCACATCCTGTTCATCCACCAGCGGATGATCGACCGCAGGAATCGGGTCCTGCCACAGCAACTCTTCCGCGGGGGTTTCCGGGCCGAGATAACGCGCAAGCGGGCCCATGTCGCGGTGGGTAAGCTTGAACCAGGCACGGGCAAAGGCGTCTGCCAGTTGGTCCGGGTTGGCCAGGAAACGTCGGGAGATCTGCTCGTACGCCGGATCGAAGCGCAGCGCCAGGTCCGAGGTCAGCATGCTCGGCGCATGCCGCCTGCCGGCGTCATGGGCATCCGGAACTTTGCCGGCGCCGGCACCGTTCTTCGGCGTCCACTGGTGGGCGCCCGCCGGGCTCCTGGTCAGTTCCCATTCAAAGCCGAAGAGGTTTTCGAGGTACTCATTGCTCCATCTTGTCGGCGTCGAAGTCCAGGTCACCTCCAGCCCGCTGGTGATGGTGTCACCGCCCTTGCCGCTGCCGAAGCTGTTTTTCCAGCCCAGCCCCTGCTCTTCCAGGCCAGCCGCTTCCGGTTCCGGGCCGACGTTATCCGCCGGACCTGCGCCGTGGGTCTTGCCGAAGGCGTGACCGCCGGCGATCAGGGCTACGGTCTCTTCATCATTCATCGCCATGCGACCGAAGGTTTCACGGATATCCTTCGCCGAGGCGACCGGATCCGGAACACCTTCAGGCCCTTCCGGGTTCACGTAGATCAAGCCCATCTGCACAGCGGCGAGGGGATTTTCCAGGTTGCGCTCACCGCCCCCGGTGCGGCTTTCTTCGTTGCCATGGTTCTGCGGTTCAGCCACCAACGGACCATCACCCGGCTGCTGCATTTTCTTTTGCACGCCGTAACGCTCTTCTCCCCCCAGCCACGTGGTCTCGGCGCCCCAGTAAACGTCCTCGTCCGGCTCCCAGACATCCGGGCGACCGCCGGAGAACCCGAAGGTCTTGAACCCCATGGACTCCAGCGCAACGTTACCGGTGAGTACGATCAAATCGGCCCAGGAAATCCGCCGGCCGTACTTTTGCTTGACCGGCCAGATCAGGCGACGGGCCTTATCCAGGCTGACGTTGTCAGGCCAGCTGTTGAGCGGTGCAAAGCGCTGCTGACCGGAACCGGCACCGCCGCGACCGTCGGCGGTACGGTAGGTCCCGGCGCTGTGCCAGGCCATGCGAATGAACAGCGGGCCGTAATGGCCAAAGTCCGCAGGCCACCAGTCCTGGGATTGCGTCATGACATCGCGCAAATCCTGCTTGACCGCTTCGAAGTCAAGGCTCTTGAACGCCTTGGCGTAATCGAAGCCCTGACCCATGGGGTCGCTGAGGGAGGAATGCTGATGCAGGATCTTCAGGTTCAGTTGCTGGGGCCACCAGTCTCGGTTCGTGGTGCCGCCACCCGCAGCGTGGTTGAAAGGGCATTTCGATTCAGTTGACATGCTTGGCACACCTTTTAGTGACGTTTTCAAAGATTAGCCTCGTTCGCAGAAAACTCTAATAGCTGCAACGTTATCCCCTGATAGACCTGTTCTTGGGATTGAAAGCCGTCCTGGGGCCCCGCCCTGCATAAGAGCCACT
The DNA here is from genome assembly GCF_013386485.1 of Pseudomonas sp. P7758. NCBI lineage: Bacteria > Pseudomonadati > Pseudomonadota > Gammaproteobacteria > Pseudomonadales > Pseudomonadaceae > Pseudomonas > Pseudomonas sp. P7758. Next base: position 12,171 of record NZ_JACARS010000062.1, read on the forward strand.
GGGATCTCAAGACCAGAAAAAGCCATCCGCTCGACCTTTTATCGCGCGAACCCATCTTCAGTTTGCTTGCAGCTCTTGCGCTTGCGGTATTATGGTATACCATCATACACAAACCAATCAGCACCCAGGTGGAGCAGCCATGAGTTTTGAAATCCGCAAGATCGTCAGCTATGTAGAAGAAACCTTTATTGAAGGCGGCAAGGCCTCCGACACGCCAGTGACTATGGTGGGCCTGGCTGTCGTCCTGAAAAACCCGTGGCTGGGTCGCGGTTTTGTCGAAGACCTGAAACCGGAAATCCGTGCCAACTGCTCGGATCTCGGCGCACTGATGGTGGAGCGCCTGATTGGCATTATCGGTGGTGCAGACAACATCGAAGCCTATGGCAAGGCCGCCGTGGTCGGTGCCGACGGTGAAATCGAACACGCCTCGGCAATCATCCATACCCTGCGCTTTGGCAACCACTACCGCGAAGCGGTCAAGGCCAAGAGCTACCTGAGTTTTACCAACAAGCGCGGTGGCCCGGGCACATCGATTCAAATCCCGATGATGCACAAGGATGACGAAGGGCAGCGCTCGCACTACATCACCTTGGAAATGCAGATAGAAGATTCCCCGCGTGCCGACGAGATCGTGGTGGTCCTTGGGTGCGCCGACGGCGGCCGCCTGCACCCACGCATCGGCAACCGTTACATCGACCTGGAAGAGCTGGCAGCCGAGAAAGCCCAGTAAGCAAGACCGGTCACCCAAACAAAAAACATGCAGGAGCGCTCCATGATTCAGCTCACCGCTGATCGCACCCCGGCTGGCACCAGTTATCTGGCGACCGGCCAAGGCCAGCCTGTGGTTTTGATCCACGGCGTGGGCCTGAATAAAGAAATGTGGGGCGGGCAAGTCGTTGGCCTGGCCACGAATTATCGCGTGATCACCTATGACATGCTGGGCCATGGCGCCAGCCCACGCCCGGCTGCCGGCACCCCGCTGCTGGGGTATGCCGACCAGTTGCTGGAACTGCTCGACCACCTGCAACTGCCTCAGGCAACGGTGATCGGGTTTTCCATGGGCGGCCTGGTTGCGCGGGCGTTTGCCTTGCATTACCCCGAACGCCTGCAAGGCCTGGTGGTGCTCAACAGTGTGTTCAACCGCAGCGCCGAACAGCGTGCCGGGGTGATCGCACGCACTGCCCAGGCCGCCGAGCATGGCCCGGATGCGAATGCCGAAGCCGCGCTGTCACGCTGGTTCAGCCGCGAGTACCAGGCAGCCAACCCGGCGCAGATCGCTGCGCTGCGTGAAACCCTGGCGGGCAACGACCCCCAGGGCTACCTCACCACGTACGAGCTGTTCGCGACCCAGGACATGTACCGCGCCGACGACCTTAAGGGTTTGCGCACGCCGACCCTGGTCGCCACCGGTGAACTCGACCCGGGCTCGACCCCGGAGATGGCCCGGCAACTGGCCGATCGCATTCCCGGTGCGACGGTTGCAGTGCTGGCCGAGCAACGGCATATGATGCCAGTGGAATCGCCGCGGCTGGTCAACCAACTGCTGCTGGGCTTTCTTGACACGGTGTACACCCAAAAAAATCCAATAAAGGGGATCGTTGCATGACACTCGCACGCTTCCAGATGTGCATCGGCGGTGAATGGGTCGATGCCCTGTCCGGCAAGACTTTCGACAGCCTCAACCCGGCCCTGGCCGAACCCTGGGCGCAACTGCCCGACGCCGACGAGACGGATGTGGAGCGCGCCGTGCAGGCCGCGCAAAGCGCCTTCGACAGCCCGGCCTGGCGTGGCCTCACCGCTACCGCGCGGGGCAAACTGCTGCGCCGCCTGGGAGATTTGATTGCCGAAAACAAGGAACAACTGGCACAGCTCGAAAGCCGCGACAATGGCAAGCTGATCCGCGAGACACGCGGTCAGGTCAGTTACCTGCCGGAGTTCTTCCATTACACGGCAGGCCTGGCCGACAAGCTTGAGGGCGGCACCCTGCCGCTGGACAAGCCGGACCTCTTCGCCTACACCGTGCACGAAGCCATGGGCGTGGTGGCCGCGATCATTCCATGGAACAGCCCGCTGTACTTGACCGCGATCAAACTCGCGCCGGCCCTGGCAGCGGGTAATACCATCGTGATCAAACCGTCGGAGCACGCCTCGGCGACCATCCTCGAACTGGCGCGCCTGGCCCTGGAGGCTGGCATTCCGCCGGGCGTGGTCAATGTGGTGACTGGCTACGGCCCAAGCACCGGCGCCGCCCTCACCCGCCACCCTTTGGTGCGCAAGATCGCCTTTACCGGCGGCGCAGCCACGGCGCGGCACGTAGTACGCAGCAGCGCCGAGAACTTCGCCAAGCTGTCGCTGGAACTGGGCGGCAAGTCACCGAACATCATCTTTGCCGATGCCGACCTCGACAGCGCCATCAATGGTGCGATTGCCGGGATATACGCGGCGTCGGGGCAAAGCTGTGTGTCTGGCTCGCGCCTGCTGGTGCAGGATGAAATCTACGACGAATTCGTCGAGCGCCTGGTAGAGCGCGCCAAACGCATTCGCATCGGCAACCCGCAGGACGACGCCAGTGAAATGGGCCCCATGGCCACCGCACAGCAACTGGCCGTGGTCGAAGGCCTGGTGGCGGATGCCATCGCTGAAGGTGCGCGCCTGCGTACCGGTGGCAAGCGTCCGCAGAACCTGGGCGAAGGCTGGTTCTATGAGCCGACCCTGTTCGAGTGCGACCGCAACTCGATGAAGATCATGCAGGAAGAAGTGTTCGGCCCAGTGGCCTCGGTCATCCGTTTCAAGGACGAAGCCGAAGCCCTGGCCATCGCCAACGACTCTCAGTTCGGCCTCGCCGCCGGCATCTGGACCCGCGACCTCGGTCGTGCCCACCGCCTGGCCCGCGACGTGCGTTCGGGGATTATCTGGGTCAACACCTACCGCGCCGTCTCGGCCATGGCGCCCATTGGCGGCTTCAAGAACAGCGGCTATGGACGTGAAAGTGGCATCGATTCGGTACTGGCTTACACCGAGCTGAAGACGGTGTGGATCAACCTTTCCCAGGCGCCCATGCCTGATCCTTTTGTGATGCGTTAAGAGACCCCGACCATGATCGAACCCGGCATTTACAAAGACGTCATGAGTTCATTCCCGTCCGGGGTGACGGTCGTCACTACCCTCGACCCGGATGGCGGCATCGTCGGCATCACCGCCAGCGCATTCAGTGCGCTGTCGATCGACCCGGCACTGGTCCTGTTCTGCCCCAACTATGCATCGGACACCTATCCGATCCTGCGCGACAGCAAGCGCTTTGCGATTCATTTGCTGTCCGCCGACCAGACCGCCGAAGCCTATGCCTTTGCCAGCAAGGGCAAGGAAAAGGCCAAGGGCATCGAGTGGCACTTGAGCGAACTGGGCAATCCGCTGCTGGCCAAGGCCACGGCGATCATCGAGTGCGAGTTGTGGCGCGAATACGACGGTGGCGATCACGCGATCATCGTCGGAGCGGTGAAAAACCTGATCCTGCCCGAGCAACCGGTCACACCGATGATCTACCACAAGGGCAAGCTGGGCCCGCTGCCCACCCTGGCCTGAGGAGCTGATTGATGAGCGACGACAAGTACCAACGGGGCCTGAAAATCCGTACGCAAGTGCTGGGCGAAGCCTATGTGCAACGTTCGATCGAGAACGCCGACGACTTCACTCGCCCCCTGCAGGAGATGGTCACCGAATACTGCTGGGGCCATGTGTGGGGCCGTGAGGGTTTGTCGCTTAAAGAACGCAGCATGATAAACTTGGCGATGATTTCGGCCCTCAATCGGCCCCATGAACTCAAGCTGCACGTGCGCGGCGCCTTGCGTAACGGGCTGAGTCGTGAACAAATACGCGAAATTCTGCTTCAGGTCGGCATTTATTGCGGGGTTCCCGCCGCCGTGGACAGTTTCCGACTGGCCCGTGAAGCCTTCGCCGAAACCGACGCCGAGGCCTCCAGTTAACCGCAACATTCAGAGCAGCCCCCATGAAACGCCTGCCACTCGACGACAGCTTCAAGGTCAATCACAACCCGGTCACCCTGCGCGAAATCGTGCTGGCAAAACTGCGCAGCGCCATCATGAACTTCCAACTGCTGCCGGGTGACCGCCTGGTGGAACGCGACCTTTGCGACCGCCTCGGCGTCAGCCGCACCTCGGTGCGCGAAGCCTTGCGCCACCTGGAGTCCGAAGGCCTGGTGGAGTTCGCCGATGCCAAGGGCCCGCAAGTGGCGATCATCACCCTGGCCGATGCCGTCGACATCTATGAACTGCGTTGCGTGCTCGAAGGCTTGATCGTGCAGTTGTTCACCCTGCGCGCCAAGGCCAAGGACATCAAGGCACTGGAAAAAGCCCTCGAGGAAAACCGCAAGGCCCTCAAGGACGGTGAGCTGCAACAGGTCATTGATTCGGTACAAGGATTCTACGACGTGTTGCTCGAAGGCTCCGGCAACCACGTGGCGGCCACCCAACTGCGTCAGTTGCAGGCACGTATCAGCTACTTGCGCGCGACCTCGGTATCCCAGGAAAACCGTCGCGGTACCAGCAACCAGGAAATGGAGCGTATGGTCCAGGCGATCAAGAGCGGCGACCCGCTCGCCGCCCACCAGGCCTGTGTCGACCACGTGCGCGCCGCCGCCGCCGTGGCCCTGGATTACCTCAAGCGCAAGCAGGAAGAGACCGGCAAGATCCCCGAGATCACACTGCCCATCGCCCTCAAAGAACCGCGCATAGGTCACTGACCATGCCCAGCCCCAGTTTTTGCCCGACATGTGGCAGCAGTGACCTCGGTCACCAGCTGCCACCGGGTGATACCCATGAGCGCCTGATGTGCCGGGGCTGCGGCTACATCCACTACATCAACCCGAAGATTATCGCCGGCTGCATCATCGAGCAGGACGGCAAATATCTGCTTTGCCAGCGGGCCATCCCGCCGCGTCCTGGCACCTGGACGCTGCCGGCCGGCTTCATGGAAGGTGGCGAAACCACTGAACAGGCCGCACTACGCGAAGTCTGGGAAGAAAGCGGCGTACGCGCGGAGATCCTCTCGCCCTACTCGATTTTCAGCGTGCCGAAGATCAGCGAGGTGTACATCATCTTCCGCGCCATCGCGCTGCAGATCACCGGCCAGTTCGGGCCGGAGACCCTCGACTACAAGTTCTTCGCGCCCGAGGACATTCCCTGGGACAGCATCTACTACCCGGCGATCCGGCAGATCCTCGAGCGTTATATCGAGGAACGCCAGGCTGGGGTGTATGGCATCTACATCGGTAACGACGACAGCGGCAAGATTCACTTCATCCGCTGATCGTCAGACCCGACACGGATCAAAAATGTGATGTATGCCTGATACCCCTAAGGCACCAGCCCTTCCACGATGATGATCTGCGCCTCGCCCGCCCCTTCACGACGCGCCTTTGCCTCCTGATACTCCGCAGACTCATAACAGGCCAGCGCCTGCTCGTAGCTGTCGAACTCGATCACCACATTACGTTGCCTGGCAGGCCCGCCTTCCATCGCGGCGCTGCGCCCGCCCCTGGCCAGGAAGCGCCCGCCAAACTTCGCGAAGGCCGCAGGCGCGCGCTGGGTGTACTGCGTGTACTGCTCTGCATCGGACACATTTACATGAGCAATCCAGTAAGCCTTCATCGTGACATCCTCTTGCTTGGTTTTGTGGTATACCATAATACATACAACCAATAAATCGAGCAGCCACCATGTCTTTCAACAACATCGCAGACATCATCGAAGACTACCGCCAAGGCAAAATGGTGCTCCTGGTGGACGACGAGGATCGGGAGAACGAAGGCGACCTGTTGCTGCCCGCGGTGTGCTGCACCGCCGAGACTATCAGCTTCATGGCCCGGGAAGCGCGTGGCCTGATTTGCCTGACCCTCACCGACGAACACTGCCAGCGCCTCGGCCTGCAGCAGATGGTGCCGAGCAATGGCAGCGTGTTCAGCACCGCGTTTACCGTGTCCATCGAAGCCGCCACCGGCGTGACTACCGGCATCTCCGCCGCCGACCGGGCGCGCACGGTGGCCGCGGCCGTGAATGCCGATGCGGGGCCGGCCGACATCGTGCAACCGGGGCATATTTTCCCGTTGCGCGCCAAGGATGGCGGCGTGTTGACGCGCGCCGGGCACACCGAAGCCGGTTGCGACCTGGCGCGCCTGGCCGGGCACACACCAGCCTCGGTGATCGTCGAAGTGATGAACGATGACGGCACCATGGCACGTCGCCCTGACCTTGAGGTGTTCGCGCACAAGCATGGGATCAAGATCGGCACCATCGCCGATCTGATCCACTACCGCCTCAGTACCGAGCGCACCGTAGTGCGCATCGGCGAGCGCGACCTGCCCACAGTGCACGGCACGTTCCGCCTGATCACCTTTGAGGACCGCATTGATGGCGGCGTGCACATGGCGATGGTCATGGGGCAGTTACACCGCGACACGCCCGCCCTGGTGCGCGTGCACGTGATCGACCCGCTGCGCGACCTGGTGGGCGCCGAGTATAGCGGCCCCTCCAACTGGACCTTATGGGCCGCCCTGCAACGCGTCGCCGCAGAAGGCAGCGGCGTGGTGGTGGTGCTGGCCAATCATGAATCCTCCCAGGCCCTGCTCGAACGCGTCCCGCAGTTGACCCAGACGCCGCGCCAGTTCAGCCGTTCGCAGTCGCGGATCTATTCGGAAGTCGGCACCGGCGCGCAGATATTGCAGGACCTTGGCGTCTGCAAGCTGCGCCACCTTGGCCCTCCGCTGAAATACGCCGGGCTGACAGGCTACGACCTGGAGGTGGTGGAGAGCATTCCGTTCACCGAATGACGGATAACCGGTAAGGCAAAGTGCTTGCACAAAGCTTGGAATACCATAATATGATATTCCATCGACCGAGTACTTTTGCCAAGTGCGCATGCCAGGGATAGCGCCAGTAACAAGCCTTGGTACGGTCGACTTTTGAGGCTTCGCAATAGAGGCTTCGAGAGACCTACTGCTCCCGATAGGCGGGCATTACCAGGCCCGCTCAATAACAAAACAAATGAGGGCGTGAAAATGGTGTTGAACAAACGTGCAACCGCGATGCTGTTCGCGGGTTTGCTGGCCACGGCCACTCACGCGGCCCTGGCGGCCGAAAGCGTCAATTTCGTGAGCTGGGGCGGTAGCACCCAGGATGCGCAAAAGCAGGCGTGGGCCGATCCTTTCAGCAAGGCCAGCGGGATCACTGTGGTGCAGGACGGTCCCACCGACTATGGCAAGCTCAAGGCCATGGTCGAGAGCGGCAACGTGCAGTGGGACGTGGTAGACGTGGAGGCTGACTTCGCCTTGCGCGCCGCCGCTGAAGGGCTGCTCGAACCCCTGGATTTTTCGGTGATCCAGCGCGACAAGATCGACCCGCGGTTTGTCTCCGACCATGGCGTCGGCTCGTTTTTCTTCTCCTTCGTACTCGGCTACAACGAGGGCAAGCTCGGCGCTGGCAAGCCACAGGACTGGGCCGCGCTGTTCGACACCAAAACCTACCCCGGCAAACGTGCCCTCTACAAATGGCCAAGCCCTGGCGTACTCGAACTGGCGCTGCTGGCTGACGGCGTTCCCGCCGACAAGCTCTACCCCCTGGACCTGGACCGCGCCTTCAAGAAACTCGACACCATCAAGAAAGACATCGTCTGGTGGGGCGGCGGCGCACAGTCCCAGCAACTGCTGGCCTCGGGCGAAGTCAGCATGGGTCAGTTCTGGAACGGCCGCATTCATGCCCTGCAGGAAGATGGCGCACCCGTAGGCGTAAGCTGGAAACAGAATCTGGTGATGGCGGACATCCTGGTCGTGCCTAAAGGCAGCAAAAACAAAGGCGCGGCGATGAAGTTCCTGGCCAGTGCCAGCAGCGCCAAGGGCCAGGCCGACTTCTCTAACCTGACCGCTTATGCACCGGTGAACATCGACAGTGTGCAGCGCCTGGACTCAGTGCTGGCGCCCAACCTGCCGACGGCGTATGCCAAGGACCAGATCACCCTCGATTTCGCCTACTGGGCCAAGAACGGTCCGGCCATTGCGACACGGTGGAATGAATGGCTAGTCAAATGAAAATGACGGCAACCACGCCGACCGGGAGCGCCCTCGGCGTTGCTGGCGCAGTTTCCTGCAAACCAGGTGCGCCATCCCTGGCGCAGCGCTGGCGGGGGTCGAGCAACCTGATCCCGGCGCTGCTGTTCCTCGGCCTGTTCTTCCTCGCGCCGCTGATCGGCCTGTTGCTGCGCGGCGTGCTGGAGCCCGTACCGGGCCTTGGCAACTATGAGCAACTGTTCGCTAACTCGGCATACGCCCGGGTACTGCTCAATACCTTTTCGGTGGCCGGCCTGGTGACCCTGTTCAGCCTGTTGCTGGGCTTCCCGCTGGCCTGGGTGATTACCCTGGTACCACGCGGCTGGGGGCGCTGGATCCTGAACATCGTGCTGCTGTCGATGTGGACCAGCCTGCTCGCCCGCACCTATTCATGGCTGGTATTGCTGCAAGCCTCCGGGGTGATCAACAAGGCACTGATGGCGATGGGCATCATCGACCAGCCGCTGGAGATGGTGCACAACCTGACCGGCGTGGTGATCGGTATGAGCTACATCATGATCCCGTTCATTGTGCTGCCATTGCAGGCAACCATGCAGGCCATCGACCCGATGATCCTGCAGGCCGGCTCCATCTGCGGTGCCAGCCCTTGGACCAACTTCTTCCGGGTGTTCCTGCCGCTGTGCCGACCGGGGTTGTTTTCCGGCGGCTTGATGGTGTTTGTGATGTCCCTCGGTTACTACGTCACCCCGGCGCTGCTCGGCGGCGCGCAGAACATGATGCTGCCTGAGTTCATCATCCAGCAGGTGCAGTCGTTCCTCAACTGGGGCCTGGCGAGTGCCGGCGCCGCATTGCTGATCTTTATCACGCTGGTGCTGTTCTACTTCTACCTGAAGCTTCAGCCGGAATCCCCGGTTGGCGCCAGCAACGCGAGGTAAGCCGTCATGCTCCTGACTTCCAATGCCATGAGCCGCAGGATGCGCCTGGGCCTCTACACCACCACCGGCATGATTGGCCTGTTCTTGCTGTTGCCGATCGTGTTCATCGTGTTGCTGTCGTTCGGCTCGTCCCAATGGCTGGTGTTCCCGCCACCGGGCTGGACGCTGAAATGGTACGGCCAGTTCTTCTCCAATGCCGACTGGATGAACGCGGCGGTAGCGAGCCTCAAGGTTGCGGTACTGACCACCGTGTTCGCCGTGGCGCTGGGCCTGCCCACCGCATTTGCCCTGGTGCGTGGGCGATTTCCTGGCCGCGAGTTGCTCTACGGCCTGTTCACCCTGCCGATGATCGTGCCGTTGGTGATCATCGCGGTGGCGGTGTACGCACTGTTCCTCAAGCTCGGCTATACCGGCACGATGTTCGCCTTTGTAGTGAGCCATGTGATTGTCGCGCTGCCGTTCACCATTATCTCGATCATCAACTCGCTCAAGCTGTTCGACCAATCGATTGAAGATGCGGCGGTGATCTGCGGCGCATCGCGCCTGCAGGCCGTATTCAAGGTGACATTCCCGGCGATTCGCCCGGGAATGGTGGCCGGCGCGTTGTTCGCCTTTCTCGTCTCATGGGACGAAGTGGTGCTCAGCGTGATGATGGCCAGCCCGACCCTGCAAACCCTTCCCGTAAAAATGTGGACCACCCTGCGCCAGGACCTGACGCCTGTGATTGCCGTCGCCTCGACGTTGCTGATCGGCCTCTCGGTGCTCGTCATGGTCATCGCCGCCGCCCTTCGCCGGCGCACAGAAACCCGCGCTTGAGCGCCCAGGAGCAAGACATGAGTGCAGTGATCCAAGATACCGCGCAAAACCATGGCCAACCCCTGGTCAGCTTGCGCAACCTGAACAAGTACTACGGTGAATTTGCCGCCGTGGATAACATCTCGCTGGACATCAAGGACGGCGAATTCCTGACCTTCCTCGGCTCCAGCGGCTCTGGCAAAAGCACCACCCTGTCGATGCTCGCAGGCTTTGAAACGCCAAGCAGCGGCGAGATTCTGGTGAGCGGCCAATCCCTGGTCAATGTGCCGCCGCACAAACGCGACATCGGCATGGTGTTCCAACGTTACTCGCTGTTCCCGCATTTGTCGGTGCGCGACAACATCGCCTTCCCCCTGGCGATTCGCAAACTGGCCAGCGCCGAGCGCGAGAAGCGCGTCGACGCCATGCTCAAGCTGGTGCAGCTTGAGCAATTTGCCCATCGCCGCCCTTCGCAACTCTCCGGCGGCCAGCAGCAACGCGTCGCCATCGCGCGGGCGCTGGTGTACGAGCCGCGCATCCTGCTGATGGACGAACCCCTCGGCGCCCTCGACAAAAAACTGCGTGAAGACCTGCAGGACGAACTGCGCCAATTACATCGGCGCCTGGGCATAACCATCGTCTACGTAACCCACGACCAGGAAGAAGCCATGCGCCTGTCCCAGCGCATCGCGATTTTCAGCCACGGCAAGATTGTCGGCCTGGGCAGTGGCTACGACCTGTACCAGAACCCGCCAAATGCGTTTGTAGCCTCGTTCCTCGGTAACTCCAACTTCCTCAAGCTCAAGGCGCAGGGGAATGCGGTGGCATCGTTTGAAGGCCAATCGCTGTCGATCCGCCTGACCAGCGGCTTGCAAACCGAGCAGGAGGTGCTGTTGATGGTACGCCCGGAAAAAGCCTTGGCGCTGAGTGTCGAGCAAGCTACCGAGCAGGCATTGGCGGCGGGTTGGAATGAGGTGTCAGCGATTGTAGGCGAGGTGCTGTTCCTCGGCGAAAGCCAGACCTGCACCGTGAAAACCCTTGGCGGCACCTCGATGACAGTCAAGGCGTTGTCTGCTGCGGGCATGCCACTCAAGGCCGGCGACCCGGTGCGCGTGCGCTGGGCCACGGCGGATGCTTGCGTCTATACCGCATGGGCTGAAAGCGATCTGAACAAGGCCGCCGGCGCCCATTGAGTCACCCTTGGGCCGCCACAACGTCGGGTTGTGGCGGCCTTTTTTTGCCTGCTAACATTGGACTTGGCCGGATGTCATTGATCATCAAGCCAGCTTGCTACAAGGATACGGCTGCATCGGCAGGCCTTAACTGCAGATAAAAAAATGCCCGGCATTGGCCGGGCATTTCAGTTCATTCGATGATCAGTCGGTATAGCCCAACTTTACCGTCCTCATCTTCCGGCTATGCTCGCGCGTCGCCAGGCAGTAATACAGCGGACACGTCACCACCAACCCCACCAGCCACGACAGGTCTGCGCCCTCTACCAGATTGGCCCATGGCCCCACGTACAGCGACGTATTGGCAAACGGCAGTTGCACGATGATGCCGATGAAATACGCCACGATCGCATGCAGGTTAAAGCGTCCGTAAACCCCGCCGTCCGCCTGAAAGATCGACGCAATGTCATAGGCGCCACGCTTGATGATGTAGAAATCGATCAGGTTGATCGACGCCCACGGCACCAGCACCAATAGCAGCGCAAGGATCAGGCCGATAAATTGCGAGATGAAGTCCGCCGACGCGCCCAATGCCACCACGCAGCATCCGGCCAGCACCACGCTGGACAGCACCACACGCACTTTGATGCCGGGTGTCCACTGGCTGGCGAAGGTCTGGATCGAGGTGATGATCGACAGCACCGCACCATACAGATTCAGGGCGTTGTGGCTGATGATATTGAGCAGAAACAGCACCATCAGGATCGACCCCAGCCAGCCGGTGGCTTGCTTGACCGCGACCATCGCCTCAGTGCCTTCGGGTGTCGCCAGGGCGGCGACCAAGCCAAAGGAGAACGACAAAATGGTGCCGAGAGTGGCCCCCAGGTAGGTGGCGACAAAGGGTCGGGTGATGCCGATATCAGCCGGCAGGTAGCGCGAATAATCGCTGGTATAGGGGGAGAAGCTGATCTGCCAGATCACTCCCAACGACACCGTCGCCAGCCAGCCGGCCGGATTGAAGCCGCCACGGGTGAGGAAGTCTGCCGGCAGGTCGTGGGAAAAAATGTAGAGGAAACCCGCCAGCAATGCGCTGCCCATCACCCAGGTGCCGATGCGGTTCAGGGTATGGATAAAGCGATAGCCGATCACGCCAATGGCCGTGGCGCTGAGCGCGCCGATCAGGATGCTGGCCGGCACCGGTACCGACGGCACGATGCCGACGATGGACTTGCCCGCCAGCACAATGTTGGAGATGAAAAAGCCAATGTAGATCAGGGCCGCGAAGAAAACGATCAGCAGCGCTCCGTAGCGCCCGAACTGACCCCGGCTCTGCACCATCTGCGGGATGCCCATGCGCGGGCCCTGGGCCGACGCGAGGGCAATGACAATACCGCCGAGCATGTGCCCGAGGGCAATCGCCAGCAGCCCCCACACCAGGTTGAGATGGAACACCTGAGTCACCATAGCGCCGGTGACGATGGGCAGCGGTGCAATGTTGGTGCTGAACCATAGGGTGAACAGGTCGCGGGCCTTTCCATGGCGCTCCGCGAGGGGGACGTAATCGACCGTGTGATTCTCGATCAGGGGATCTTGCCGGGACATCTGGGGCATGGAAATGAACTCGCGTTTGTCTGATCTTATAGTTGTTTGACGCCAAACCGGGGGAGCTCTCTGGCCACCCCCATACGAACACCATATTATGGTATTCCAACATTTTCACAAGACTGATCCGTAGTCCTGGCACGCATCTGATCCGCTATTGTGCCACACGGCCCCTCTTCATTCAGCGGGCTAACCCCCGTATTCATTGGCTATAAGACCAAAGGTCAACGTTCATCGGCCGCCTGAAAAAGCCCTTGATTAGATTGTATTACGGTATACCATCAGACCTACAAATCTATAAAATCCGCTTCACCCTACGAGGACCGTCCCATGATCGATGCCGCCATCTACAAACAAGTGATGGGGTCGTTTCCGTCCGGAGTCACCGTGATCACCACGCTCGATGATGACGGGCAGATAGTCGGACTTACCGCCAGTGCGTTCAGCTCGTTGTCCATGGAGCCGGCCCTGGTGCTGTTCTGCCCCAACTACAGTTCCGACTCCTATCCGGTGCTGATCAAGAATCAGCGCTTTGCCATTCATGTGCTGTCCGGTGGGCAGCAAAGCGAAGCCTATGCTTTTGCGCGCAAGGGCAAAGACAAGGCGCAGGGCATCGAATGGACGTTGAGTGAACTGGGCAACCCGATCCTCGCCAATGCCACGGCGGTGATCGAGTGCGAGTTGTGGCGTGAGTATGAAGGCGGTGACCATGCAATCATGGTCGGTGCGGTGAAGAACCTGATCGTGCCCCGGCAGAACGCCGGGCCACTGGTGTATTGCCACGGCAAGATGGGCGCCCTGCCCGCCATTGCCTGATCGTTACCGTTGCAGGCGCCCGGCAGCCCGGGCGCCCACCGGTCAGGTGCGGAAGCGGCTGACCAACTGATTCAACGTCTGAGACAACGTCGTCAATTGCTGCGCATCCTGGCGCGTGGAATCAGCCAGGCTCGCCACCAACTGTGCATCCCCGTGAATCTGGCTGATGTGCCGATTGATGTCTTCAGCCACCTGGTGCTGCTCTTCGGCAGCCGTTGCGATTTGCGTATTCATGTCGCGGATCACGTCCACCGACTCGCGAATCAACCCAAAACTGGCCCGTGCGTCGTTGATCGACACCACCGTTTCCTGGGACACCTCCAGGCTGGCATGCATTTGTTTACCCATCTGATGGGTACGCCGGGCGAGGTTGCCCAGCAGCCCGTCGATCTCGCCGGTGGAGTCCGAAGTACGCTTGGCCAGGGCCCGCACTTCGTCTGCCACCACGGCAAAACCACGCCCCTGTTCACCGGCTCGGGCGGCTTCGATGGCAGCGTTCAGCGCCAGCAGGTTGGTCTGTTCGGCGATGGAGCGGATGGTGCCGAGTATCGACTGGATGTCGTTGCTGTCTTTTTCCAGTTGCTCCATGGACTGGGCGGAGTGGCCGATTTCCTCACTCAGGCGCCCTACGCTGCTCACTGCTGCGTCGATCTGCTGCTGGCCGGTGTGCGCCTGGCGCTGTCCGTTGTCGGCAGAGTCGGCGGCCTGGCTGCAGGAGCGCGCGACTTCATTGGAGGTGGCGACCATCTCATGAAACGCGGTGGACACCATGTCCACGGCCTCCCGTTGGCGTGAGGCGACCTCAGCCATTTCCACCGAGACCTCCATGGCACTCCCCGAACTGCTGTGGATCTGCCCGGCCGCCTGGCCGATGCGCTGGATCAGCGTGCGGATCGCTTCGAGGAACTGGTTGAACCAGCCGGCCAGTTGTGCCGTCTCGTCTCGCCCTTTTACCGGCAGACGCGCCGTCAGGTCTCCTTCGCCCTGGGCGATGCCTTCCAGGCCGCTGGTCACACCACGAATCGGCTTGACGATCAGCCCGGCAAACCAGGCGCCCACCACTGCAAACAACACGGCACACACCAGGGCGATCGCCGCGATCAGCCAGGTCAGGCGCGCCGCGCCGGCCATCACTTCACTTTCCCGCACCACCCCGACAAACCGCCAGCCCAATGCCCTGGACGGCCAGACAAACGCCATGTAGCGCTCGCCTGCCAACTCGACCTGCACCAGGCCCTGCCCAGCCTCGCTCAACTGCCGGTAACCCTCGCCCAACTCACTAAGTTTCTTGAAGTTGTGAGACGGGTCATTCGGGTCCACCAACACGGTGTTATTGGCTTCCATCAACATCAGGTAGCCGCTGTCACCCAGCTTGATCTGTTTGACCAGGTCGGTCAGTTGCTTGAGGGAAACATCGATGTTCACCACCCCGCTCGCGTTGCCCTGGCGGTCATTGAAGCTTCGCACCGTACTGACCAGCACCACGTCATCGGCGGCCCAGTAATACGCCTCGGTGCGCAGGGTCTTGCCCGGTTGCGCCATGGCCGTCTTGTACCAGGGCCGGGTGCGCGGGTCGTAGCTCGCCAGCTTCGGGTCACCCGGCCAGAATACATAGCCGCCATCTTCAGTACCCAGTGACAGGTAGGTGTAGGCCGAATGACTCTTGGCCAGGCCCTCGAACAGCTTGAACAACTGCTGATCGCGCTCGCCGAGTGCGACTTGGGCGGCGTCGCTGGCCAGATAGCGTTTCACATCGCCGTTGATACTTTGCAACTGCGGATGCGCCGCCAGGTAGGCGACGTTCTGACTGATACCTTCAAAAAACAATTGCATGGCATTGTCGACCTGGCGAATCTCGCGTTCGCTGCCGTCGATAAAGCCGTCCCGTGCCTCATGGCGCACGTTGAGGATGATCATCACTGCCACCAGAATGACTGGCAGGCTGGCGATCACCGCAAAGGCCAGGATCAATTTTTGTTTTATGTTCATCTAGCTCGCCTTCCTTGTGAAGTGAATGTGCGACCGCTGGAGAGAAAAGTTTTGCAGATATTCCGTATTATGGTATACCAACAATCAATCCGCCGAATAGCCTTCATCACTGGCAAGCTTCACATTGGCGAGAGCACCTAAGGGCCCGCAGTCGACAGGCCGATCACAATAGATCCGAGGTAAGCGTCATGAAATTTTCCCTGTTCGTGCACATGGAACGCTGGGATGAAAGTGTCAGCCATCGCCAGTTGTTCGAAGACTTGACCGAACTGACCCTGATGGCGGAAGCCGGTGGTTTCAGCACCGTCTGGATTGGCGAACACCACGCCATGGAATACACCATCTCGCCCAGCCCGATGCCGCTGCTGGCTTACCTCGCGGCCAAAACCACCACCATTCACCTGGGCGCCGGTACCATCATCGCGCCGTTCTGGCACCCACTGCGGGTGGCAGGCGAATGCGCGCTGCTCGACGTGATCAGTAACGGACGCATGGAAGTCGGCCTGGCCCGTGGTGCCTACCAGGTGGAGTTCGACCGCATGGCCGGCGGCATGCCCGCCTCATCCGGCGGCCAGGCGCTGCGCGAGATGGTGCCGGTGGTACGTGCGTTGTGGAAAGGCGACTATGCCCATGACGGCGACATCTGGAAGTTCCCCACCTCCACCAGCGTGCCCAAGCCGATCCAGCAGCCCAACCCGCCGATGTGGATTGCCGCACGCGACCCGGACTCGCATAACTTTGCGGTAGCTAATGGCTGCAACGTGATGGTCACGCCGTTGATGAAGGGCGACGAAGAAGTCCTCGACCTGAAAAATAAATTCCAGGCTGCCCTGGACAACAACCCGGATGTGCCACGCCCACAACTGATGGTGTTGCGTCACACCCACGTGCACGCGGTAGACGACCCTGACGGCTGGAAAGTCGGGGCCAAGGCAATCGCCCGATTCTATCGCACCTTTGATGCCTGGTTCGGCAACAAGACCGTGCCGGTCAACGGCTTCCTTGACCCGAGCCCGGAAGAAAAATTCGCCGGGCGTCCGGAGTTTGAACTGGAAAGCCTGCACAAGACCGCAATGATTGGCACGCCTGAAGAAATCATCCCGCGCATCCAGTACTACCAGGAGCTGGGTGTGGACGAGTTCAGCTTCTGGTGTGATAACAGCTTGCCCCACGCGGAGAAGAAAAAATCCCTTGAGCTGTTTATCAAGCACGTGGTGCCGGCATTTCGCTGAGGGTAATGCCTGAACCGCACACAGCGCCGGCACTTGCCGGCGTTGTTGTTTCGGGTGGCGGGAATGCGGCATGTGCTTCGGGTCGAGGAGATGTATACGATGCCGGACCGGGGTGCTCCGCCCAAAAACCGCTGTGCCCACTGCCCGTATTCCATGCACTCAAAAAAGTACTTAAAAAAGTGGCTGGAGACGGATTTCAGTAGTTTTGCGTAGAAACGAAAAAAGACGCCGAAGCGTCTATTCCTTAAATCCCAGGCAAAAAAAAGCCACTCTATTGAGTGGCTTTTTCTTTGTGTTTGGAGCGGGAAACGAGACTCGAACTCGCGACCCCGACCTTGGCAAGGTCGTGCTCTACCAACTGAGCTATTCCCGCGTCTTGGTGATGCGCATTCTATAGAATCCTCATCACCCGTCAACCCCTTGATTCAAAAAAGTTTTATTTCTTTTCAACCTCGGTGCGCAGATGCGGCCAGGCGGCGCGCAAATATTGCAGCATGGACCACAAGGTCAGGCCCGCGGCGATCAGCAGCAAGGCGTAGCCCAGCAATACCCAGAAGGAGAAATCCGACGGGTTGGCCAGCAGGATCACCAGGGCAAGCATCTGCGCCGCGGTTTTCCATTTGCCCATGTTGGACACGGCCACGTGGGCTCGGGCGCCGATTTCGGCCATCCACTCCCGCAGGGCGGAGACCACGATCTCGCGACCGATAATCACGGCCGCCGGCAACGTCAGCCAGAGGTTGCCGTGTTCCTGCACCAGCAGGACCAGGGCGACCGCTACCATCAGTTTGTCGGCCACCGGGTCCAGGAACGCGCCAAACGGCGTGCTCTGCTCCAGGCGACGGGCCAGGTAACCGTCCAGCCAGTCGGTGGCGGCTGCGAAGGCAAACACCGAACTGGATGCCATGTAGCTCCATTCGTACGGCAGGTAAAACAGCAATATGAAAATCGGTATGAGCAGGACGCGTAGTACGGTGATCAGATTAGGGATATTCATCGGCACAACTGGCTACGAGGTGAGAAGGCATTCTACTCGCTGTGCAGATTTGCATAAATCAACTCTGCGAGCTTTTTACTGATACCGGGAGCTTTGGCTATTTCTTCGATGCTGGCACGGGACAGCTCCTGCAAGCCACCAAAATGTTTTAACAAGTCCCGCCGCCGTGTCGGCCCGACCCCTGCCACCCCTTCCAGGGTTGAGGTACGCCGGGTTTTGCCACGTCGGGCACGGTGGCCGGTGATGGCGAAACGGTGGGCTTCGTCGCGGATCTGCTGGATAAGGTGCAGCGCCGGGGAGTCGCCCTTCAAGGTGAACTCATGGGCTGCATCATTCAAGTACAAGGTTTCAAAACCGGCCTTGCGGGTGGCACCCTTGGCCACGCCGAGCAGGATCAGGTCGGGTACCGCCAGTTCGTTGAGCACGTCGCGGGCCATGGACAGTTGGCCCTTGCCACCATCCACCAGCAGGATGTCCGGCAGCTTGCCCTCGCCGTCCTTCAGTTTGCTGAAGCGGCGGGTCAGGGCCTGGTGCATGGCGGCGTAGTCATCGCCCGGGGTGACGCCTTCGATGTTGTAGCGCCGGTAATCGGACTTGATCGGCCCTTCCGGCCCGAACACCACGCAGGAAGCCACGGTAGCCTCGCCGCTGGAGTGGCTGATGTCGTAGCACTCCAGGCGCTGGGGCGGCTCGTCGAGCTTGAGCACTTCGGCCAGGGCGTCAAATCGCGCGGCGACGTGTTGGCGGTTGGCCAGGCGTGCGCCCAGGGCCTGTTCGGCGTTGGTCACGGCCAACTGCTGCCAGCGCGCACGGGTGCCGCGCACGCGGTGGCTGATGTCCAGCTCGCGGCCACGCAGTTCGTGAATCGCTTCGATCAGCGCCGGGAAGTCCTCGTGCACCACGTTGACGATCAGTTCGCTCGGCAGGTCGCGCTCGGGGCTGCTGACGTAGTATTGGCCGAGGAACGCCGCCATGACTTCGGCGACCTCCTCTTCTATACCGGTCTGGGGGAAGAAGTTCTTGCTGCCCAGCACCCGGCCGCCGCGCACGCTGATCAGGTGCACACAGGCGCCGCCCGGGTTGACGAAGGCGGCGATGACGTCGACGTCACCGGTGCCGCCCTCCATGCTCTGCTGGTCCTGTACGCGACGCAGCAGGGAGATCTGGTCGCGTAGCTCTGCGGCGCGCTCAAAATCCAGGGTGCTGGCCGCTTGCTCCATGGCGCCGGACAGTTCATCGGCCAGGGCATTGCTGCGGCCTTCGAGGAACATCACCGAGTGACGCACGTCCTCGGCGTATTCCGCAGGCTCAACCAGGCCCACGCACGGTGCCTTGCAGCGCTTGATCTGGTACTGCAGGCACGGGCGGTTGCGGTTCTTGTAGAAACTGTCTTCGCACTGGCGCACGAAAAACGCCTTTTGCAGCAGGCTCAGGCTTTCGCGGATGGCGCCAGCGCTGGGGTAAGGCCCGAAGTACTTGCCCTTCTGCTTCTTGGCGCCACGATGGATGCTCAGGCGCGGAAAGTCGCCGTCCGAGAGAAACACGTACGGGTAGGACTTATCGTCACGCAGCAGGATGTTGTAGGGCGGCCGCCATTCCTTGATCAGCGTCTGCTCAAGCAGCAGCGCCTCGGTTTCATTGGCGGTGATGGTGGTTTCCACCTGGGCGATACGCGCCACCAGTGCCGCCGTCTTCGTTGCCAGGCCGGTCTTGCGGAAGTAACTCGCCAGGCGGCTCTTCAGGTTCTTGGCTTTACCGACGTAGAGCAGGCGCGCTTCGCTGTCGAACATGCGATACACGCCAGGACGGCCACTGCAGGTTGCAAGGAACGCACTCGGATCGAACAGCACTTTAATTTCAGAGGCTGTCATTTCAGGCGCTGGCGTCTACCATGCCGTGGCGTACCGCCAGCAGGGTCAATTCAACATCACTGCTGATGGAAAGCTTTTCGAAAATCCGATAACGGTAGGTGTTCACGGTTTTCGGCGACAGGCACAGCTTGTCGGAGATCGACTGGACTTTTTGACAGCCGACAATCATCAAGGCGATCTGGATTTCCCGCTCCGACAGCGCATCGAACGGCGAGTCGCTGGTGGGCTGGAACGACTTGATCGCCAACTGCTGGGCAATCTGCGGGCTGATGTAGCGTTGGCCGGCGAATACCAGGCGGATAGCCTGGACCATTTCCGCCAATCCCGCGCCTTTTGTCAGATAGCCAGCCGCGCCCGCTTGTAGCAGCCGTGTAGGAAAAGGATCTTCCTCACACACGGTCACTACCACGACTTTGATATCCGGATGGCTGCGCAACAACTTTGTAGTGGCGCCAAGACCGCCGATCCCAGGCATCTTGACGTCCATCAAAACCACATCGGGCTTCAACTCCCGGGCCTTGATCAGGGATTCCTCCCCTGACTCGGCCTGGCCGACTACTTGCAGGCCATCGATGTCAGCCAGCATTCGTGTAATGCCTGTACGAACGAGATCATGGTCATCGACTACTAGCACCCTAATCAAGCAGACACCTCGCGATATGGTCTTATAGGTTGCTGAACACCTTAGCAAAAAACCACGGCGCAGACCTAGCTGCAAGCGTCATATATATAGAGTTTCAATGCACAACGGGCCGCCGCCGAGTGGCGGGCGGCTCAATTTCCTGGGTAAAAGGTCAGGAATCCGGGGCCGATGACCGGTTTTTTCCATTGGTGGAGAGTGAATGCTCGGCCAGGGTAGAAGTCAGGCGATGGATTGCATCCTGGTCTTCCTTGAACATCGCACGGTAGTTGCCCAGCACTTTTTCTTCGATTTGGCTCAGATTTTCCAGTTGGGTCGGCGTCGGCGTGCCGGTCAACACGTACAGGATATCGACACCTTTTTCTGCCACCCGGGACAAGTAATCGGCCTTGGGCGCACGGCCGCCATTTTCGTATTTCCCCTGTGCGTTAGCTTCTACACCTCCTATTTCACCAAAAGTTTTCTGCGACAGGCCAAGTCGCTCTCTTTCTTGCCTTAACCGGAAACCGATTCCACTCATTTGGATGTATGATCCTATTTGGCACACCCCAAGAGGTGACACACTCATCTCGTTTTACACAAACTTGAACGGTTTTGAACTATGCCCGGTATTCGCACTGCTGCACAAGCCAAGGCTTGGCTGGAACATCAAGGTAAGTCTGTTCAAGCGTTCGCCCGGGAACATGGCGTGGACCCGGCAACCACCTATCAAGTGCTCGCTGGGCGCAAAAAGGGACGACGTGGAGAAGCCCACAAGGTGGCGGTCCTGTTGGGCATGAAGGACGGAATCATCCCGGTTGAGGGCGAAACCGTGAGACAAGAGCAGGAAGTCATTTCTTGAAGTGAGTATGCGCTTATTAAAACCAAGTGCCTGTTTTCCTCGAACTGGCAGTACTCGCACCCGATCACGGCCGGCAATTGCGCTCCATGCGCCAGAAGCAATCCTCCGCTCCAACGATTTCCAGGCCCTTGCGCTGATAGAGCCTTCGCGCCGGGTTGGTCTTGAAAACGGTCAACCGTAAAAGACCCAGCCCTTGCGCGCGCGCCTTGTACACCATCTGCTCGATAACCCAACCGCCAGCCCCTTGATGACGAAACGCCTCAAGGATGTGCAGCTCGCGGATATACAGTGCCTTGGGGTCACGACTGATGCTGATGAAACCCAGCACCTCGTTATCGCGACAGATCAGCCAGTTTTCTCGTCCGGCCCAGGCGGTATCGAAACCGGCATCGGACCACGACAAGTCGTATTGGCGATAATAATTACCCATGGCCTGGTGGGTCAGGGTCCGGGCGAAGGCCAGGTGTTGGCTGGTCGCGGCCTGCAGTTGAAACGCCATGTGCCTGAACTCCCTAGATTGCCACCTGTTCTCCCTGCCACTGGCCGCCGGTGTCGCGTCGTGCAATCACCAGCGTATCGCCTACACCCGGGCTAGCCGCGATCAAACCACCGTCGGCGCCCCAGATTGCGCTGCGCCCGGCGCAGGCCCAGCCACCGGATGGACCGCCGTGGTTGGCCATCAGCACCAGCATCCGGTGCTCGGCGGCATAGCCCTGTAGCAAGGCGGTGTCCGGCGCGTAGCCGCCTTCGCTGATCAGCACACCCGCAGCGTAGATGTTCGCCCCGTCCTCGGCAGCCTGTCGAGGGTGGCTGGCGTGGGAAAAATCCGCGCATACCGCCAGGGCGATCCGGTCGTCCCCCCATTCAAGGGCCGCCCCGCCCTGCCCCGCAGCAAACGCCACGCCTTCACCGGGATGCAGATGCTGCTTGGTATAGACCGACACCGAGCCATCCGGCCCCAGCACCAGCGCACCGATCAACACCTCACTGGCGCCCCCCAAGCGAATCGGCATGCCCACCACCGCGGTAATGCACAACTCACGGGCCATCTCCCGCAGCGGCGCCAGCGCTTCATCGCCGGGCGCGATCGCCAGCCCGGCGGCCAGTGAAGGTTCATAGCCGGTCAGGGACAGTTCCGGAAACACCAGCAATTGCACACCATGCTCTGCCGCCGTGCGCATGAATGCCAAGTGACGCGCGATATTTCCGGGCACGTCGCCGGCAATGGAGATGGATTGGGCAGCAGCAATCGTGAAGGCAATCATGGTCGCATCCAGGCAATCATCGTGAACTCCGTGCAGCATATCGACACTTGGGTCATAGCCGTAAGTACCCACACTCAATAGAAATTACTGATTGAATCCACCCGCTCGCCTCAGTTAAGCTCCCCCCATCATTTGGAGACACACCATGTTGCAACTCACCCACACCCAGGTTTGCCCTGCTGCCAGCGCCCAGCGCTCGGTCGTGGCTGCCCGCGTGAGCGGTTTGAGCGCACTGGTCAGCTTTTATTTTGGGTATTGGTTTAGCCACTGGCGCGCCTGATACCTGAAATCGGCGCCCACTACTCAAGGGGTCGCCTACCAGAGAAATCTAACCCCCGGTCGGCTCCCCGACCGGGGGTTTTGTTTTTTCAGCCCTTATTATTTTTGCCACACACCGAACACTTAAAGGACTCACGCCATGAACTACGCCACCTATTACCGCTACGACACCTCCACCGCCTGGCGATTTAGCAAGCTCCGTTCGGGACAGCCTGCCGCCTCCGATCGGTCACCTATTGGTGGCAAGCCAACACACGTAGCCAATACGGCCAATTGTCGAACACCCCAGTAGGGCAGAGCGTGCGGGAACAGCCCGCCGCTTGCCCAGGAAGCCCGAATATGAACGCCTCGATCGCCGCTCTGCCTGTTTCCACCCTGTCCTGCGCCAATGAAGCGCTGACCCAGCGTTTGCCCAGTGCCCTTGAGCTCAAGCACCAACTGCCCCTGAGCCCATTCCTCAATGAACAGATCCACGCCCATCGCCAAGCCGTGCGCGCCATTCTCAAGGGTGAAGACTCACGCCTGCTGGTGATTGTCGGCCCGTGCTCGATCCACGACCCGGAATCGGCCATGGAATACGCACGCAACCTGAAAAAACTGGCCCATGAAGTCAGTGACCAGATGCTGCTGGTGATCCGCGCCTACGTCGAAAAACCCCGCACCACCATCGGCTGGAAAGGCCTGGCGTACGACCCGCGCCTGGATGGCAGTGATGACATGGCCGCCGGCCTGACCCTGTCCCGGGAACTGATGCGGGAAATGCTGCGCCTGGGCCTGCCGGTCGCCACCGAGCTGCTGCAACCGATGGCTGCCGGCTACTTCGATGACCTGCTGAGCTGGGTCGCCATTGGCGCGCGCACCACCGAATCGCAGATCCACCGCGAAATGGCCAGCGGCCTCGGCATGCCCGTCGGCTTCAAGAACGGCACCGACGGCGGCGTGGCCATCGCCTGTGACGCCATGCGCTCCGCCGCTCACCCGCACCGTCACTTCGGTGTCGACAGCCAGGGCCATCCGGCGATCATCCAGACCCCGGGCAACCCCGACACTCACCTCGTGTTGCGCGGCGGCCATCGTGGGCCGAACTACGATCGCCAGAGCGTGGCCCAGGTTCACGCCGACCTTGCCAAGAGCAAAGTCGCGCCGCGGATCATGGTCGACTGCAGCCACGCCAACAGCGGCAAAGACCCGCTGCGCCAACCGGCGGTGTTCAACGACGTGCTGGAACAGCGCCTGCAGGGCGACACCTCGCTGATCGGCATGATGATCGAAAGCCACCTGTTTGAAGGCTGCCAACCATTGAGCCCGTCGATGAAATACGGCGTGTCGATCACCGATGGCTGCCTGGGCTGGGACGGCACGGAACAGCTGCTGCGCAGCGCTGCCGAGCGGTTGCGGGTACACAATCGCGCCTGACAATGAAGATCAAATGTGGGAGCGGGCTTGCTCGCGAATGCGGTGGTTCAGCCAGCACATGCATCAACTGGCGCGCCGCTTTCGCGAGCAAGCCCGCTCCCACACTGGATCTTCATTCACTTGACTAAAGTGGATAAAGAGCCTCATCAAACTGCGCCAACTTCGGAAACACCAACGGCTGGTCATCCGCCAGCCCTTCCAATCGCTGCTGGTAACTGTGCAGGAAAGTCTGCCGGGCCTCGGCGCTGATATACGGCACATGCCACGCCACAAACGGCTCCAGCACCTCAAACCCGACATACGCCAGCGTGCCACGCAGGATCGGCCGCAGCATGTCCTCCAACGGCCCGTGAATCGCCCCCTCGCCAAACATATGCTCGCGCCCGCCGAGGGTCACCGTGACCAGCGCTTTCTTGCCGGCGAGCCCGCCCTGATCATAAAACCGCTTGCCGCCGTAGCACACGCCCGACACCAGCACCCGGTCAATCCAGCCCTTGAGCATCGCGGGCGCCGAGAACCAGAAGATCGGGAAGTTGAGGATCAGCAGATCGGCCCACAGCAGCTTGTCCAACTCCTGCCGGATATCCGCCGCGATGGATTGGCTTTTCACCCCCAGGCGCTGCTCCAGGGCATACACCAGGTAGTCGGGGTTCTCCCGAGAGGTGAAGTCCGAGGCGCTGGCTACGGGATTCCAGTGCATCGCGTACAAATCACTGACCTGTACCTCATGCCCCTGCGCTTGCAGGGTAGCCGTGGCCTGGTCACGCAAGGCCGCGGTAAACGACTGCGGCTCGGGATGGGCGTGGACAATCAACACCTTCATAAAAACTCCTCAAGAAGTAAGCGCGGCCCGTTTGGCCAGCAAATGGTCGAGCCAGTCGGGGTCCATTTCCGGCTCCGATGAAAACAGCAAGCCGGTGTAGTCCTGATACGGCGGGGTGAAGATCGCGCTGCGGCTGCCCTGGTCCACCACCCTGCCCCGCTGCATCACCACCACTTCGTCGGCAATGGCGCGCACCGTGGCCACGTCATGGGTGATAAACAGGTAGCCCACGCCCAACTGCTGCTGAATGCGGTTGAGCAGTTTCAGCACGCCTTCGGCCACTAACTGATCCAGGGCCGAGGTCACTTCGTCGCAGATGATCAATTGTGGGTCGGCCGCCAGGGCGCGAGCGATGCAGATACGTTGTTTCTGGCCGCCGGACAGCTCACGGGGCTGACGCTCCATGAAGGTGGCCGGGTCCAGCTCGATCATCTCCAGCAACTCGGCGACTCGGGCGCGCATGGCCTTGCCCTTGAGGCCGAGGTAGAAGGTCAGTGGCCGGCCAATGATGTCGACGATGCGCTGGCGCGGGTTCAGCGCGGTATCGGGGATCTGGTAGATCATCTGGATCCGTCGCAACTGCTCCTTGCTGCGCCGACGAAAGTCCGCCGGTAACGCTTCACCGTCATACAGCACCTGCCCCGCCGTAGCCGGCAGCAACCCGGTAATCAAGCGTGCGGTGGAGCTTTTGCCGCTGCCGGACTCACCGATCACCGCCAACGTCTGGCCGCGATGCAAGCTCATCGACACGTCATGCAGCACCGGCTGATGCCCGTAGCTGGCGCACACCTGACGCACTTCCAGCAACGGCATCTGCTGCTGGGGACAGGCCTTGGGTTCGGTGCGAAAGCTGCGCACCGCCCACAGGGATTTGGTGTAGTCCTGCTGCGGGGCGCTGAGCATGGCGCGGGTCTCGGCCTCCTCCACCAGCTTGCCGTGGCGCAGCACCATGATGCGGTCGGCCATCTGCGCGACCACCGCCAGGTCATGGCTGATATACAGCGCGGCACTGCCGAAGGTTTTCACCGCATCGCGAATCGCCGCCAGCACTTCGATCTGGGTGGTGACGTCGAGGGCGGTGGTGGGTTCGTCGAAGATGATCAGGTCCGGGTGACAGGCCATCGCCATGGCGGTCATTACCCGTTGCAGTTGCCCGCCGGAGACCTGGTGCGGATAACGCTGGCCGATGGTTTCCGGATTGGGCAGGCGCAGCACGCGGTACAACTCCACCGCCTCGCGTTCAGCCTGGGCGCGGCTGATGCCACCGTTGATCACGGCGGTTTCCACATGCTGGTCAATCAGCCGGTGGGCCGGGTTGAACGACGCGGCAGCGCTTTGCGCTACGTAGGCAATCCGCAGTCCTCGAAGCTTGCGCAAGGCTTCGGGTTTGGCCTGCAACAGTTGAATGCCGTCAAAGCACACCGAGCCACCGGTGATGCGACAACCATCGCGGGCAAAACCCATGGCCGCCAGGCCCAACGTTGATTTACCCGCGCCGGACTCGCCAATCAACCCCAGCACCTCACCCCGCTGCAACGTCAGGTCGATGCCCTTGATCAGCGGATGCCAGGCATCCTCGTAATGCCCTTCGATCTGCAGGTTGCGGATTTCCAGCAGTGGCTTGTCCATCCTCAACACTCCTTCAGGCCGCTGGATTTATGCAGCATCCAGTCGACGACAAAATTCACGCTGACGGTGATCAACGCCACCGCCAGGGCCGGCAGCAACGGGCTGATGTCGCCGAAGGTAATCAGCACCGCATTGTCGCGGACCATGCTGCCCCAATCGGCGGTGGGTGGTTGAATGCCCAGGCCAAGGAACGACAGCGCGCTGATAAACAGGAACACGAAACAGAACCGCAGGCCGAACTCGGCAATCAATGGCGCGGCGGCATTGGGCAGCACTTCGCGGGTGACCAGCCACCACAGCCCTTCCCCACGTAAGCGCGCGGCTTCGACGAAGTCCTGCACCACCACGGTCATCGCCACGGCCCGGGACAGGCGAAACACCCGGGTCGAATCCAGCAGTGCAATCACCAGCACCAGCGAGGTGGCATTGGTGCCCACCACGCTGAGAATCAGCAAGGCGAAGATCAGCTGCGGGATCGCCATCAGAATGTCCACCACCCGCGACAACCCTTGATCGACCCAGCCGCCCTTGATCGCCGCAATCAAGCCGCTCAAGCCACCCAGTAAAAACGCCAGCACCGTCGTCAAAAAAGCGATGCCCAGCGTGTTGCGCGCGCCATACACCAGGCGGCTGAACATGTCCCGCCCAAGGTTATCGGTGCCCAGCAGGAACTGGCCGCTCCAGGGCGCAAACCCGTCACCCACCACCTGGGTTTCCCCGTAAGGTGCGAGCAGCGGCGCAAATAACGCCACCAGCACGTACAGCACGATGACCAGCAGGCCGAACTTCGCGCTCAATGGCGCCCGGGCCAGTTGTGTGAGAAGGCTCATGGTCTACCCCTTGGGATGCATCAGGCGTGGGTTGGTGGCGATGGACAGCACATCGGCGCCGGTATTGAGCAGGATGTAGGTGGCGGCAAAGATCAGGCTGCACGCCTGCACCACCGGGATATCGCGCTTGGACACCGAGTCCACCAGCAACTGGCCGAGGCCCGGGTAGACAAACACCACCTCCACCACCACTACGCCCACCACCAGGTACGCGAGGTTGAGCGCGATCACGTTGACGATCGGCGCCAGGGCATTGGGCAGTGCGTGGCGCCAGATAATCCGCGACTGGCTGATGCCCTTGAGCCGGGCCATTTCGATATACGGGCTGGCCAGCAGGTTGATCAGCGAGGCGCGGGTCATGCGCATCATCTGCGCGATCACCACCAAGCTCAGGGTGGCCACCGGCAACACCGAACGTTCGAGAATGGTGGCGAATGAGGCATCCGGCGCCAGGTTGGACAGGCTGGGAAACCAGCCCAGCTTGACCGAAAACACCAGGATCAGCAGGTAGGCGACGAAGAACTCCGGGAACGACACCGCACTCAGGGCCGAGGTGTTGAGCAGGCGGTCGAACCAGCTGTTGCGGTACAGCGCGGCGAGCATCCCCAGCACCAGCGCCAGGGGCACCGAGACCAACGCCGCCAGTGCCGCCAGGCGCAAGGTGTTGCCCAGGCGTGCGCCGATCAGTTCGGCGATGGGCCGCTGGTTGGCCAGGGAAGCGCCGAGGTCGCCGTGCAGGAGGCGCAGCAGCCATTGCACGAACCGGCTCAGGGGCGGCAGGTCCAGGCCCAGTTGGGCGCGAAAGGCGGCGACGGTTTCCGGCGTGGCGGACTGGCCGAGCATGGCCTGGGCGATATCACCGGGGAGCATGCCGACCGCCAGGAAGATGATCACCGAGACGGCGAACAACGACAGCAGGCCAAGGGCGAGACGTTGGAGTACCAGTTTGAATAGGCTATTCATGTTCGGTTCTCATGAGTGGGGCATGTTCTCGAAGGCGACACAGGACCAATGTGGGAGCGGGCTTGCTCGCGAAAGCGGTGTGTCAGCCAATACAGATAGAGACTGACCCACCGCATTCGCGAGCAAGCCCGCTCCCACAATTGATTTGTGGCGTATCTGAAATCTTCACGCCTGCCACCACCGCTCGATCAACCGCAACCCATCCAGTTCCCCATACGGCGCCGTCAGCGGTCCATGGCTGACGCGGATCGAGCGGGCCGCCACGGAGCTGGCGAACAACGGCACAATCGCCCCGCCGTCGTCCCGGCACAGGCTCTGCATTTCGTTGTACATCTCCTGGCGCAGCGGCGCGTTCATCTCACCTCGCGCTGCGTTGAGCAACTGGTTGAAGCGGTCGTTATCCCAATGGGTTTCGTTCCACGCCGCGCCCTTGGCGTAGCCGATGCTGAACATGCGGTCGGCAGTCAGGCTGCTGTACCAGAACGAGGTGGTGAACGGCTGCTTCATCCAGATATTGGAGAAATAGCCATCCGCCGGCTCGCGCACCACGTCGATATCAATCCCGGCCTGGCGTGCCTGCTCCTTGAACAGCACCGAAGCATCCACCGCGCCGGTATAGGCGGCATCGGAAGCTTGCAGGCGCACCTTCAGCGACTCCACACCGGCCTTGCGCAGGTAGAATCGCGACTTGTCCGGGTCGTAGGTGCGCTGCTCCAGGGCGGCGTTGATGAAGCGGCTGCCGGGCTGGATCGGATGGTCGTTGCCCACCAGGCCATAGCCATGCAGCACCGAGGCCAGCAGGGTTTCGCGGTTGACCGCATGCTTCATCGCCATGCGGATGTCGTTGTTCTTGAACTCGTTGCTGTCGCACAACATCGGGAAGGTGTAGTGCTGGGCGCCCTTGGTTTCTTCGATGACCAGCGTGGGATTGCGCTTGAGCAAGGCCACGGTTTTCAGGTCGACCTTGTTGATCACGTCGACTTGCCCGGTGACCAGCGCATTGACCCGCGCTGCGCCGTCGGCAATCGCCAACAGCTCGGCGCTGGCGAAGTGTGCCCTGCCCGGCTTCCAGTAATCAGGGTTGCGCTCCAGGTCCATGCGTACGCCCGGCTCGAAGCTTTTCAGGCGATAACCGCTGGTGCCGATCCCGGCCTGCCAGTCGGCGGCGCCGTCCTTGGCGGGCATGATCACCAGGTGGTAATCGGCGACCACATAGGCGAAATCGGCATTGCCCGAGTGCAGTTCGAACACCACTGCATCGCTGCCCTTGGCGCTGACACTGGCCACATCGCCGATCACCGTCTTGGCCGCCGAGGTGGAGTTGGCTGCCAGGTGATGGTTGATCGAGGCCACCACGTCGTCAGCGGTCAGGCTTTTGCCGTTATGGAAGGTCACGCCCTGGCGCAGCTTGAAGGTCCAGATGCGCGCGTCGGGCGTCGACTCGAAGCTTTCGGCCAATTCGGGGATAGCGCTGCCGTCCACCGCGATTTCCGTGAGGGTGTTGTACACCGCCGAAAAGCCGACGAAGGTGAAGGTGTCGACCCAGGATCCCGGGTCGCGGGAGTCGGTGGTGCTGCCGCCGGCCAGGCCCATGCGCAGCACGCCGCCCGGCTTGGGCGTGGCCTCCTCGGCAAAGGCCTGCAGCGGCAGGCCCATGGAAAACGCGGCGGCCACGGCACCGGCTACGGCGCTGTGCTTGAGGAAGTCCCGCCGGTGCATCGCTTGAGTCATTTTGTTGTTGTTTTCGCTCATGGTGTTGCTCCTCTAAAGGTTCACACAGGCATGCTTCAACTCGATCAAGGTCACGCCGTTTCGCTTGAAACCGTTACGCAAATCCGTCTGCAGCTCATCCAGGTTCTGTGGCTCGCTGACCGTGCAGCCGAACGCCCGCGCCAGGGCGGCGAAGTCCGGGTTGCGCGGCAGTACGCCGATGGGTTCGATGTCCAGGTTCAGCATGTCGTCGCGAATCTGCCCCAGGGCGTCGTTGTTCCAGAGCAACACCACCAGCGGGCTGTCCAGTTCTTCCACGGCCGTGGCCAGTTCCTGGGCGGTGTAGAGAAAGCCGCCGTCGCCCACCAGCACCAGGCCGGGCCGTTGCGGTGCGCCGAACTTGGCGCCGATACCGGCCGGCAGGCCATAGCCCAGGGTGCCGTAGCCGGTGGGATGCAGCCAACTGCGGGTGGCGTTGCTGGGAAAGGCGTAGTTACCGGTGTAGGCCAGTTGGGTCATGTCACTGCTGATGAAGGCATTGGCGGGCAACTCGGCGGCCACGCGGTCGAGAATCGCCTGGTGAATCCGTTGCAACGGACCATGGCCGCTGCTGACTGCCTGGCGTAACGTCGCGACCGCAGCGGTGGCGGCATCCGCGTTGCGCGGCGTGGCTGGCAAGCGTTCCAGCAAAGCCAGCGTCGTTTGCCGGGCATCACCGTGCAACGCGACGGCGCAAGGATAGAAATCGTTGAACTTGCGCGGGTCGATATCCACCCGCAGCAGCTCGCCATTAATCGGCAGGCGTTCACGCCAGAAGTCGGTATCGGCCATTTCGGTGCCGATGGCCAACACCACATCCGCCTCGGCGATGAGCTGCCAGCCGGGCTCGACACACAGGGTCGAACCGGCATTCAGCGGATGCTCCACCGGCAACAATCCCTTGCCGGCGACACTGCTGAAAAACGGCGCCGCCAACTGCGTACTCAAGCGCTGCAAGGCATCGGCCGCCAACAGTGCACCACCACCGGCAATGATCATCGGGCGCTTGGCCGCGGCCAGTTTTGCCACTGCCTGATCAAGGCTTTCAGCCGATGGCAAACCGCGTCCGGGACGGCGCACCACCTCATTGCTCCAGTCCCGTTTGATCGGCGCCGACAGTACATCCAGCGGCACCGAAATATGCACCGGGCGCGGTCGCTCACTGTCGAACACCGCGTAGGCCCGCGCGATCAACTCCGGCAAATCCTCGGCACTCAACGCCACCGCTGAAAACGCAGTGATGGGCGCGGTCATCGCCCGCTGGTCCTGGGTTTCATGCAGGCAGCCCCAGCCTTTGCCGAGGCTGGCGGTGTGGTTGACGCTGGAAATCACCAGCAGCGGAATCGAGTCGGCATACGCCTGGCCGATCGCCGTCGCGGCATTGGTCACCCCCGGCCCGGTGATGATGAAACACACCCCCGGCTTGCCGCTGACCCGCGCATAACCGTCGGCCATAAAGCCGGCGCCCTGCTCGTGGCGGGTCAGCACATGCCGAATACCGCTGCCCGGCAAGCCGCGATACAGCTCCAGCGTGTGCACGCCGGGAATCCCGAACACCGTGTCGACACCATAGTTGGCCAGCAATCGCACCAGGGCCTGGCCGCCCGTCAAGGTTTTGCTTTGCATTGTCATCTCCTTCACGCCTGGGCGAGACGGATCAATGCATCGACCGCCGTGGCGCCCCGGGCATTGACCAGCAATGGGTTTACATCGAGTTCCAGCAACTGCCCGGCGTTGGCGCAGGCATAGTCGGCCACCGCACGAATCGCCGCCACCAGGGCTTCCATGTCGGCCACTTCCCGTCCGCGAAAGCCTTGCAGCAATGCGGCGCTGCGCAGGCCGAGCAAGGCGTTGCGGATTGCGTCGTCGGTGGTGGGCAGCAGCAGGCTGCGGCTGTCCTTGAGCAACTCCACGAGGATTCCACCAGCGCCGATCACCAGCGCCAGGCCGAAGTCGTTTTCGCGCTTGATGCCGACAATCAGCTCGGCCAGCGGCGGCGTAGCCATGGACTCCAGCAGCAGCTGATCGAACGGCACATCCGGCGCATAAGCGGCGATTTGCTCGCGCATATGAGCCAGGGCAGCAGTCAAGGCGAAGCCGTCCTGCAGGTTGAGCGCCACGGCGCCAGCTTCGGTTTTATGCGGCAAGTCGGCACTGACGGCCTTGAGTACCAGCGGGTAACCCAGCACTTTGGCATCGGCTATGGCCCGCTCGGGAGTGCTCAAGACACCGGCTGGCGTGGTCAGGCCGAAAGCCCGTAAAGCCTGCTTGGAATCCCACTCATCAAGCGACTGTCCGTGTTCTTCAAGCGCTTGCGGGCACAGCGGCACCAGTATCGACTCACCCCGCGCCAACAACGCCCGGCGATTGTCTTGATAGGCGGCAATCCGGCCCCAGGCCGCCAGCGCATCTTCCACGCCTTGCAACGCGGCAACGCCCTGGGCATGCAGACGCTCGCGAGCGTGGGCCGGGAGCAATTCAGGAAATGCAGAGGTGACAAAGCCAGTCTTGCCGTGGCGAGTCAGCGCACTGCAAAACAGCTCCAGCAGCAGGTCGCACTCCTTGCGCTCACCGGTAAATTCCGCCGGGTAGTCGAGCACCAGCATTGCCGCATCCGCTTCGGTGCGCAGTGCCGTGTCGAGCATCGTATTAAGCGCGTCGCTGTTGCCCCAGATGGCCGTGGTGAAATCCAGCGGGTTGACCAGGTTGGCGTAGCTGGGCAGCACCTGCGCCAACTCTTCACGCTGGCCTTCGTCGAGCTTCGGCAGGCTCAAATCGTTGCGCTCGGCGTAGTCGGCAATCAACCCGGCATCACCACCGGAACAGGCCAGGGCGATCAGGCTGTTGCCCGCCGGCAGATTACCGCAGGCCGCCGCCTTCAGGGTCTCGACAAAACTCACCGGCCCGCTGACCCGGATCACACCCAGGCGCGCGAACAGACTGTCGTACAGCGCATCGGAACCCGACAACGAACTGGTATGACTCAAAGCCAACTCGGCGCCGATCTGTGACACCCCGGTTTTCAGGGCGATGATCGGAATGCCTTTCTCCAGGGCCTTGTGGGCCGCACGGGCGAACCCCGGCACATTCTTCAAGCCTTCCAGGTGCAAGCCAATCGCTGTAACGCGCGGCTCGTCGAGCAGCACGTCCATCAACTCGGCAACCCCCAGCTGCGCCTGGTTGCCCACCGACGCCATATAGGCCACCGGCAGCGAACGGTCGCTCATGGACAGGTTGTAGGCAAAGTTGCCGCTCTGGGTCAGCACCGCAACGCCCTTCTCGACCGGCTTGCCGCCATGGGCCACCGGCCACAACGCCGAGCTGTGCAGGTAATCCAGCAGGCCATAGCAATTGGGGCCCAGCAGTGCCATCTCGCCAGCGGCCTTGAGCAGTTGTTGCTGCAAGGCTTGGCCCTCGGCGCCGGTTTCGGCAAACCCGGAGGCGTAGCAGATGGCGCCACCGGTGCCAATGGCCGCCAGTTCGGCGACACAGGTCAGGGTCAGCTCGCGATTGGTAGCGATAAACACCGCGTCCGGACCGCACGGCAAATCGGCCACGCGACGCACGCAGGGAACGCCATCGAGGCTGTCATGTTGCGGGTTGACCAGCCACATCTGGCCGGCAAAACCACCCTCGGCGCAGCGCTTGAGGGCACGGGCCATGCTGCGCCCTCCGACAAACGCCAGGTGACGGGGCGCCAGCAGGCGCTTGAGATTGTCGCGAATAGCCTGGGACATAAGCGTTCTCCGACCCGATCAACGCAACAGTGGCCGCAACAGTTCGCGGGCAATAATGTGGCGCTGGATTTCCGAAGTGCCTTCCCAGATCCGCTCGATCCGCGCGTTGCGCCAGATGCGCTCCACCGGGCCTTCGTCCATCAAACCCATGCCGCCATAGATCTGCACTGCTTCATCGGCAACCTTGCCCAGTACTTCGCTGGCAAACAACTTGGCCATGCCGGCCTCGCCGTCGGTCATGGTGCCCTGGTCCATTTTCCAGGCGGTGTTCAGGGTCAGCAGTTCGGCCGCACGGATTTGCGTGGCCATGTCGGCGAGCTTGAACGAGATGCCTTGGTAGGTGCCGATGGGCTGGCCGAACTGCTTGCGGTCGGCCGCCCATTGCAGGGAAACGTCCAGCGCACGCTGGGCCTGGCCGACGCAGTTGGCAGCCACCATCACCCGGCCTGCGGTCAGCCAGGCATTGGCGACTTCCCAACCTTTGCCGACTTCGCCGAGGACTTTGGAGGCTGGTACGCGGCAGTCGTCGAAGAACATTTCATAAGTGTGGTAGCCGCGGTTGCTGACGCACTTGGGGCCCCGGCGAATGGTCATGCCCGGCGTGCCACGGTCCACCAGGAACGAGGTCACGGCATTGCGTTGGCGACCGTTGTGTTCGTAGGTGTCGGTAACGGCAAACACGATGGCGAAATCCGCGTGGCCGGCGTGGCTGATGAAGTGCTTGCTGCCATTGAGCACAAAGTCATCACCGCTGCGCACGGCGCGGGTCTTAATCGCATTGGCGTCGGAACCGGCACCCGGTTCGGTCAGGGCAAAGCAGTCGATCTTCTTGCCCTGCACGCACGGCAACAGGTACTCGCCAATCTGCGCGCCGGTGCAGGCCATGAGGATTTTCGACGGCCGGGCGACAAACACATGCAGCGCCCAGGAGACTTTCGACAACTCGCGCTCAATCAACGCCTGTGACAGGTAATCCAGGCCGCCACCGCCGACGTCTTCCGGCATGTTGAAGGCATAGAAACCGGCAGCGATGGCCTTGTCACGAATCTGCGCGGCAAGCTCCGGCGAAACTTCATCGGCGCGGTCCACCGCCTCCTCGTGGGGCAACAACTCCTTGGCAACAAAACTGCGTACCGCGTCCACCAACATGTCTTGTTCTTGGCTGGGCTGGAAATTCATGGCGCTACCTGTCGATCGTTCGAGGGTGTTTTGAAGGGGAATCAGTTGCCGGAGAAGTTCGGTGGGCGCTTTTCCATCGAGGCGCGCAGGGCTTCAGCACCGTCGGCGCTGCGTCCACACAGCAGGCCGGCGGCGAGTTCCGCCTGGAGCTGCTCGGGCAGGCTGCGCCCGGCGCCTTCGCGGATGAGGGTTTTGGTCTGGGCAAACGCAAAGGTCGGGCCGTTGGCCAGGCGCGTGGCCAGCTCGGCGACGTGGGTATGCAGTTGCTCGTCGGCAACGACTTCGCCCACCAGCCCGGCGGCCAGGGCGCGGTCGGCGCTCCACAATTCATCGAGGAACAGCAGGCGCTTGGCTTGCTCGCTGCCGATCAGGCGCGGCAGATGCCAGCTGGCGCCGGCGTCCGGCGAGTAGGCCATGCTGGTGTAGCCGGCCTTGAAGCGTGCCGATTGCGCGGCGACGCGCAGGTCGCAGCACAGGGTGAGGTCCATGCCGGCACCGACCGCCGTGCCGTTGATGGCGGCGAGGGTAGGTTTGTCGAGGGTGTGCAGGCGGGTCATCAGGGCGTGGGCGGTTTCGGTCCAGCCGTAGGTTTCGAGGGCGCCACGGGCTTCGGCATCGGCCCATTCGGCAAGGTCGGCACCGGCGCAGAAGCTGCGACCACTGCCGGTCAGTACCACCACGCGCACAGCCGGGTCGCGGTTGAAACCGTCCAGCAAGGCATGCAGGTGCTTGAGGGTCGGGATGTCCAGGGCATTGCGCTGGGGGCCGCGATTGAGGGTGATCCAGGCAACGCCTGCCTGCACCTGAGTGAGCACGGACGGATCTGTAGTCATGGAATCCTCGAATTATTTTAATTGGCTTGAGGGGTGCGACATGGGGCGATACTAAACGAGTGTTCAGTAAGGAGGCAATCGGGTAACTGCAAATATTTTTCGAGGGGAAAATGCCGGCCCGGACATTGCGTCCAGGCGGCGCGGAATCGTCAGTTCAGGGTTTGATCTGGAAGCGCTTGCGCCCGCCCGACTGCAAGCCATCGACCCAGGCTTCGCAGATCTGGATGCCCTGCTCCGGGGTGAAGGTGCCGGGATTGAGCCCCGATTCCAGCCACAAGCCGTCGAGCAAGGCGCTCAAGGCGATGGCCGCCAAATCGGCATCGAACTGCTTCCAGCCCTCCTCCCCGGCCATGTCCACCAAGGCCGAACGCATGATGGTGCGGTACTCGCCATAGGAGTGTTCGTGGGCCTGGTTGATCGCCGGGGCCGTCTTGACCGCCCCCCAGAACACCAGCCAGGCATCCAGCAGTTGCGGGTCGAGCAATTCGGGGGAGAACGAGCCGCGGAAGAACGCCGACAGCCGCTCCCGCGGGCTGGGCGGCGCCTTGGCCATCGCATCCCGCAGCAAGTCCATGACCTGCCGGGTGATTGACCGATAGGCCTCGGCCACCAGCTCATCCTTGCCCGAGTAGTGATGACTGATCAGCCCCACCGACACCCCGGCCTCGGCGCTGATCTTGCGGATCGACGCGCCCTGGAAGCCGTCGCGCTTGAGGCAGGCCAACGTCGCCTGCACCAGATTGGCCTTGCGCAACTCCGGTTCCATGCGGGAGAAACGGGATTCCTGGGTCATGAGGCGGTGTCCTTGGGTTGAGTCGGCTGGACGACTCTACCTCACTCCCGGAACCCCGGCGACACCCGATCCAGTAACCGCAGCAATGCCGCCCATGCCAGTTGCATGGCGTCCGGGTCTGCCAGTTCGCCCTCTTCCAGTGGCCGGCCTGGCTCATTGAACTGCCGCTCGGTGTATTCACACACGTGCGCAGGCGGCAGGATCAGCTTGCCGCACGCCTGGGCGGCGATCTGGATATCGCAGGCCTTCTCCAGGTAATACATGCGCAGGAACGCCTGGCTGACCGTCTCCCCTACCGTCAACAAACCATGGTTGCGCAGCATCAACACCGGCTTGTCGCCGAGGTCGCGCACCAGTCGCTGTTGCTCGTCCATGTCCAGCGCCACGCCTTCGTAGTCGTGGTAGGCGACCTTGCCGTAGAACTCCATGGAAATCTGGTTCACCGGCAACAGCCCGCATTCCAGGGCCGCCACCGCACAGCCGGCGCGGGTATGGGTGTGCAGCACGCACTGCGCATCTTCGCGGGCGCCGTGAATCGCGCTGTGAATCACAAACCCCGCCGGGTTGACACCATGGGCCGAAGCCTCGACCGCACGTCCGTCCAGGCCGATCTTCACCAGGCTGGAGGCGGTGATCTCCTCGAACATCAGCCCATAGGGGTTGATCAAAAAGTGATGCTCGGGCCCCGGGATACGCACCGAGATATGGGTGAAAATCAAATCGCTCATGCGAAAGTGCGCGATCAGCCGGTAGCAGGCGGCAAGCTCTTCGCGCAGCTGTCGTTCGGTGGCCCCAGGCATTTTTATTCTCCAGGCGGGTGGGTGATGTGGTTGACGCTAATCCAGTCGCCAGTAAAAAAACAAGTTGATTTTTTACTGAGGCTGACCTCCTATAGAAAAATAATAACAACAGCGCCTGGAGTATCCGCACCATGTCGCCCCATGCCTTTCCGCATCTTTTTGAACCGTTGGTACTGCGTGGCAAACGCCTGAAAAATCGCATCATGTCCAGCGGGCACGACACCTCGATGCCCACCGACAACCAGGTCAACGAGCAGTTGATCGCCTACCACCGGGCACGCGCCGAAGGCGGCGTGGGGTTGATTGTGTTGCAGGTGGCCGGGGTGCACGACAGCGCCCGCTACACCTCCCATGTGCTGATGGCCACCGATGACAGCTGCATCGACGGCTATCGCCGACTGGCCGAAACCTGCCACGCCCACGGCACCGTGGTGCTGTCGCAGATTTTCCATCCGGGGCGGGAAATCATGGAGTCGGCCGACGGTTTGCTGGCGGTGGCTTACTCGGCTTCCGGGGTGCCCAACGAACGCTTCCGGGTGATGCCGCGCGCCCTTGACCAGACAATGATCGACGAGATCGTCGCCGGCTACGGCGCTGCGGCAAGGCGCCTGTATCAGGCCGGGATTGACGGTGTGGAAGTGGTCGCCAGCCATGGTTACCTGCCCGCGCAATTTCTCAACCCGCGGGTGAATCGCCGCACCGACGGCTACAACGGCGAGCTGGAACAGCGCCTGCGTTTCCTGCGGGAAATCATCGCCACGGTGCGTGCCGAAACCGACGAGCACTTCATCATCGGGCTGCGCATTTCTGCCGATGAACGCGACCCCGAAGGCCTGACCGAAGAGGATTCCCTGGCCGCCGTGCAACAGCTGCAATCACACCTGGATTATGTGCACATCGTTGCCGGCACCTCGGCCTCCCTCGGCGGCGCGATCCATATCGTGCCGCCCATGGCGATTGCCCCGGCGTACCTGGCGGCAGAAGCGGCGACGTTCAAGACGCACCTGTCGATTCCGCTGTTCGTTACCGGGCGCATCAACCAGCCCCAGGAGGCCGAACTGATGCTGCAACGCGGCCAGGCCGATGTGTGCGGGATGACCCGCGCGCTGATCTGCGACCCGCGCATGCCGGTCAAGACCTCAAGCGGCCATGCCGAGGATGTACGCGCCT
The DNA here is from genome assembly GCF_013386485.1 of Pseudomonas sp. P7758. NCBI lineage: Bacteria > Pseudomonadati > Pseudomonadota > Gammaproteobacteria > Pseudomonadales > Pseudomonadaceae > Pseudomonas > Pseudomonas sp. P7758. Next base: position 50,604 of record NZ_JACARS010000062.1, read on the forward strand.
GCATCGCCTGCAATCAGGCGTGCATCGGCCACTTCCACAAAGGCCTGCCGATCTCCTGCATCCAGCATCCCGAGACCGGCCGCGAATTGCAGTTTGGCCAACTGCAAACGGCACTGCGACGCCAGCGGATCATGGTCGCCGGTGGCGGCCCGGCAGGGATGAAAGCGGCAGCGGTGGCGGCGCAGCGCGGACATGAGGTGACCTTGTATGAAGCCAGTGCCCAATTGGGCGGCCAGGTGCTTCTGGCGCAGTTACTGCCCCGGCGCAGCGAGTTCGGCGGGGCCAGTACCAACCTGCAGCGCGAGATGGAACTGGCCGGGGTCCGCGTGGTGCGCAACACCCGCGTCGACCGCGCATTGGTGGAACGCGAACAACCTGACCGGGTGATCATCGCCACCGGCGCCGAGCCCTACTGGCCGGCCTTCGAACGCGGCGGCGAGCTACAGGTGGTGGATGCCTGGCAAGTGCTGCGCGATGAGGTGCAACTGGGCCGTTCGGTGGTCGTGGTGGACTGGCGTTGCGACTGGATCGGCCCGGGCATTGCCGAGCGCCTCACCCGTGCCGGCCATCAGGTGCAACTGGCGGTGAACGGCACCCATTGCGGGGAAAACCTGCCGTTGTACGTGCGTGACCAACTGGCCGGCGAACTGCATCGGCTGGGCATTCCGATCATCCCTTACGCCCGTTTGTACGGCTGCGACGACACTACCGTCTACCTGCAACACACCGCCAGCGGCGAGCCGATGCTGCTGGAAAATATCGACACCCTGGTGTTGTGCCAGGGCCACCAGCCGGTGGACACTCTGGGCGCAGAACTGGAAGGCCTGGTGGCGTTCACGCGGATCGGCGATTGCCTGGCGCCGCGTACCGCCGAAGAGGCGATTTATGAAGGATTGAAAGTAGCGTGGGACATTTGAACGACCAACCGCCACAGCTGTTTCTCGGCACCCGCATCCGCGGCTTGCGCAAGGCCCGGGGCATGACGCTTACCGAATTGGCGCAGATGAGCGAATTGACGGCCGGTTATATCAGCCAACTGGAACGCAACCTCGCCTACCCGTCGATCCCGGCCTTGTTCAACATCGCCCGCAGCCTGGGGGTGACGATCCAGTGGTTTTTTGCCAGCGAAACCACGCCGGCAGCGGAGGATGAAGGTTTTGTGGTGCGCAGGAACAATCGCCAGAGCATTCACTATGAGGACGGGATCGTCGACCAGTTGCTGACGCCCCTGCCCAATCATCAATTGGAGATGCTGCACTCGCGCTTTCCACCGGGCACCTATAGCCAGCAGAGCTATAGCCATGAGGGTGAAGAGGCGGGTTATGTGTTGAGCGGAACGTTTGAGTTATGGGTGGGCGAGCGGCATTTTCAGCTGGCTGAAGGCGACAGTTTCAGCTTCCCCAGCAGTGAGCCCCATCGGTATGGCAACCCCGGAAAGGTGGATGCGGTGGTGATCTGGGTGATTACGCCGCCGACGTTTTAGACCGTTGGGGCAACTAAGGACGTTTCCTACGATACGCGGGGAGTTCTGGATGGGGGCCATCAGTAGTCGGTAAAAACGGCTCTTGCTATAAAACCGACTACTTTTTTATGAGGGTGCCGGTCATGTTTGAGTCGTTTGCGTGGTTCAAGAAACCCACTGAGGAAGATCTGGAAAATATCAGGGCTATCAAGCGGTACAAAACCATGAGGATAGTGGGTGAGTGGGGTATTTCTGTCGACCCGGCGGAAATCGCCAACTCACCCGAGTTCAAGGAACACAAGCGCAAGATACGTGAACTGATATTCAAATAACCCATGGGGCTACTACTGATACTGCCGTTACTGGTGAGTGGCTATTTGGTGTGTTTGAAACACCCCGGCCATTACTGCCGCCTCCACCGCTTTGAGGGCCAGTTACTCTATCTACAGGTCGCAAGATTAGGCTGGACCTGCCTCGTACTGTCGTTCGTACTGACCACTTTGATTCTTTGCCTGTCCAAACAGCCGCTGCAACTGGCTGGCCAGACAATCCCCATTGATTACAGTGCTTATCTGGGCAAGCTGCTGATAGAGCTGGATATTGCCACCGAGAGAAATCATGGCCTCTGGGTATTTTTGCTCCAGGTCGGCCTGACAGCCATGATCATTCCCTACTGCTGGGCGCGATTATTTGTGCGTTGGCGTCGACGAAGACTGCAACTTGCTTCAGAGGAGGAACTGAACCAGCAATTGATGCTCGAGCTTCTAACGGGGCGCCCCCTCAGGACCCTACTCAGGGAATCCATTGCGCGCGGCTCTCAATGCATGTTCACGCTGAACGATCGGAATGTTTATGTGGGCGTTGTTTCATCCATCTGCGAGCCGAATGAGTCCGAAGGTATAGATCACGCCTTCAGTCTGATTCCGACCTGCAGCGGCTATCGCGACAAGGACACCTTGGAAATCATCCTCGATACTGAATACCCGGATGCGTCAGACGCTATTTCCATCATGCTGCTCCAGGAAGCGGTGGTATCAGCCACCCGCTTTGACCCTGCGACGTGGATGTCTTTCCAATCCCGCATACGGGCGAAACCCCAGCCTATCCGGAGCTATCGTCGTGAGTCGGCACGCAGGAAAAAGACGCCAGGTGCCTGCGCCTGAGGTCCTCCCGCCAAACAGTAAACCTTCCAGCCATTCCCACATCTACCCGCCGGTTTCAGTGCACACAAAAACGCAACACTGAACTGCACCGATTGTGATGGCCGCTTCACACCGGGGTTTATATAGTCGTTCCTACTGCAACCCGCCATGAGCCAGCCGGCCCATCACAAGGAAGCGTTCGATGACTGACCTGCATACCCTTACGGCCGCCGAACTGCTGGCGCAATTTGCCAGCCGGCAACTCGCGCCCATCGACTACTACGACCAGCTCCTGGCCCACATCGACCGCTGGGAGCCGCAGATCAACGCGCTCTATGCCTTCGACCCGCAACAGGTGCGTCAGCAGGCCCAGGCCTCCACCGAGCGCTGGAACAAGGGCCAACCCAACGGCGCCCTTGATGGCGTACCGGTGACTCTCAAGGAATTGATCGCCACCGAAGGCGTGCCCATTCCCCTCGGCAGCGCGGCTACCCGCCTGACCCCGGCCCTCAGGGACGCACCGCCCGCAGCCCGCATGCGTGAAGCGGGCGCGATAATCCTGGCCAAGACCACCAACCCGGACTTCGGCATGCTGTCTTCCGGCCTGTCGAGCTTCCACGGCATCACCCGCAACCCGTGGAACACCGCCAACAACACCGGCGGTTCCAGCTCCGGTGCCGCCGCAGCGGCCGCCGCCGGTTACGGCCCGCTGCACGTGGGCACCGACATCGGTGGCTCGGTGCGCCTGCCCGCCGCCTGGTGCGGCCTGGTGGGATTCAAGCCGACCCTGGGCCGCATCCCCATCGACCCGTACTACACCGGCCGCGCCGCCGGGCCCATGACCCGCACCGTCGACGACTGCGTGCTGTTGATGCAACACCTGGCCCGCCCCGATGCCCGCGATGCCACCAGCCTTCCGCCGCTCACCACCCAGTGGAGTAACCAGCCGCTGTCGGTCAGGGGCCTGCGCGTCGGCCTGATGCTTGAACCCGGCGCAGGCATGCAGCCTGAAGGCTTCGTGTGTGAAGCCGTGGAGCAAGCCGCGCGGCTGTTCGAAGCCCACGGCGCCAAGGTCACGCTGATCCCGCCAATCATGGACCGCGCACAACTCGATGGCCTCGACCATTTCTGGCGCGCCCGCCAGTGGGGCGATTTGTCGGCCCTGAGCAGCGAGCAGTTCGACAAGGTCTTGCCGTACATCCGCGACTGGGCCGCGCCGGGCGCCGAGATCAGCGGCGTACAAGCCGTAAAGGGTTTCAACCAGACCTTTGAAATGCGCCGCCGCGCCGCGCAGGTGTTCACCGAACTCGACCTGGTGCTGTCCCCCACCAACCAGGTCAATGCGTTCCCGGCCGAGTGGCCATCACCGAGCAACAACCCGCAACTGCCGTTCGAACACATCGTGTTCACGGTGCCGTGGAACATGGGCGAGCAACCGGCGTTGTCGATCAACTGCGGTTTCGCCGCCGATGGCATGCCCATCGGCCTGCAGATGATCGCCCCGCGTTTTGCCGATCAATGGCTGCTGCAAATCGCTAAAACCTACGAGAGCTGGCGTGGCGCAATCCACCACTGGCCGAATCCTTCCTGACTTTTGACGCTGTAAGAACTGCCCACCCACACGCCAGCTCCGGGCCCTCTTGGCCTGGAGCTCGGACGACCTATAACTAAAATCGAGGGGCTGGTATGCACACTGAGCAATTGACACGATCCGATCCTGATCACGCACCCGAAACACCGTCCCCGGACGCCGGCAAAAAGAGCATCTTCGCCGTGGTCCTGGGCAACGCCGTGGAGTTTTTCGACTTTGGTGTGTACGCAACCTTTGCGGTGATGATCGGCCACACGTTCTTCCCGTCCGACAGCGCTTTCGTCAGCCTGATGCTGTCGGTCACGGCGTTCGGTATCGGCTTTATCGTCCGGCCCCTGGGCGCAGTACTGATCGGCGCCTACGCCGACCGCGTCGGGCGCAAACCGGCGATGCTGTTGACCCTGGTGATGATGGCCGTGGGCACCGGCAGCATCGCGATATTGCCCGGTTACGATACCATCGGTATCGCGGCGCCGATCCTGCTGGTGCTCACCCGCATGATCCAGGGCCTGGCCTGGGGCGGTGAAGCCGGCCCCGCCACCACCTACATCCTCGAAGCGGCGCCACCCCACAAACGCGGGACCTACGCCTGCTGGCAAGTAGTCGCCCAGGGCGTCGCAGCCATGGTGGCCGGGCTGGTAGGGTTCACCCTGACCAAGGTCATGTCCCCGGAAGACCTCAACAGCTGGGGCTGGCGCGTGCCGTTCGTGTTCGGCCTGCTGGTGTTGCCGATCGGCATCTACATCCGCCGCAACCTCGCCGAAACCTTCCACGGCCACGGCGAGCAGACCAGCACCGGCGACCTGGTACGGGAAGTCTGCGGCAAGCACCGGCGCGCACTGGTGCTGGGGTTGCTGATCCTTTCCGGCAGCACCATCACCCAGTACTTCCTCAACTACATGACCACCTTCGCCCTCACCGAACTGAAGCTGCCCACCAGCATCTCGATGCTCTCGACCCTGGTGGCCGGCGCAGCGATGGCCGTGTGCGCGGTGGCCGGCGGCATGCTCTGCGACCGCTTCGGGCGCCGTACGATCCTGATGACACCGCGGGTGGTGTTGCTGTTGATTTTGTTCCCGGCCCTGCAACTGATGACCGAGCACCCAAGCCCGGCGACCTTCCTGCTGACCCTGGCGGTACTCTCGGGCCTGCACGGCATGAGTGGCGCGGCGCTGATCGTGTTGCTGGTGGAAAGCTTCCCGAAATCCGTGCGCTCCACCGGTTTCTCCATCGTCTACGCCTTCGGTGTGGCAGCGTTCGGCGGCACCGCGCAGATCATCATCACCTGGCTGATCGGCACCACAGGCGACCCGATGTCGCCGGTCTGGTACCTGCTGATCGCCAACCTGGTGTGCCTCACCGCCGCCTGGTTCGCCAAGGAAACCCGTCCGCCGCTGCCCGGCAGCCCGGCCCGCGAAACCCGGCTCGCAGAAGCTTCGGTTCGCTGAATACCTTTTCCCACTGTCCCGCGTCTTTTCGCCACCGACCGGCAGCACCTGAAGGCCTGCCGGGACGGTCGCCTTACGTCTGATTTGTATGGGGATTTACCATGTATCCACGTCTTTTGCTGGCCGTCACCCTGGCGTCCAGCACCCAGGCTTTCGCCCAGGAAAACGCCCAGGCCAGCGCACCGGGCTTCCTCGAAGGCAGCACCCTGGACCTGAACCTGCGTCACTACTATTCCAACCAGCACACCAAACGCACCACCCACTTGAGCATCAAGAAAGCCGGCGGCGTCGAGCCCACGCGTGTACGGGAAACCTGGGTGCAGACCAGCATGCTCAAGTACAGCTCCGGCTACACCCAGGGCCTGATTGGCGTGGGTGTGGACGCGGGGATCTTCAGCGCGGTCAACCTGGAACGCGGCCACGGCAAAGTGGCCAATGGCGGCGACCGGGTGCTGGTGGACGGCGACGGCGATGCGATTCCCACCTGGAGCCGGCTGGGGGTGGGCGACGTGCGTTTTCGCCTGTCCAGCACCGAGATCAAGGCTGGTCGGCTGATGACCGACAATCCGATCCTGCGTTACAAGGACAACCGCGCCCTGCCCTCCAGCTTCCAGGGCGTGGGCTTGTTCAGCAACGAATTCGACTGGCTGTCGGTGCAGGGCGGCAGCTTCGAGCGGGCGATTCCGCGCACCGGCACCGGTGCCGAAAAGCTCACCACCACCTTCGGCAACCGCGCCTACAGCGGCGCACGCATCAGCTACCTGGGAGCCACGGTAAAACCGGGTTACGGGCTGGAAGCCAGCGTCTACGCGTCGCGTTTCGAAGACATGTGGGACCAGACCTACGTCGGCCTGACCCACCGCATCGGTGACAAAAGCGACATCGCCTTGAAGACCGCCTTCAACTACTACCACACCAGCGACTCGGGCGACAAAAACCTCGGCTACATCGACAACAACGCCGCCAGCCTGGCCTTCACCGCCACGCACCTGGCCCACAGCCTGACCCTGGCCTGGCAGCAGGTATTCGGCAACGAATACTTCGACTACGTGTGGGAGTCCACCGGCAACTACATGGCGAACTCGCTGTACTCGGACTACAACGGCCCCAACGAAAAGTCCTGGCAGTTGCGCTACGACCTGGACTTCGCCGCCTACGGTGTGCCCGGCCTCACCGCCAGCCTGTGGCACGCCAAGGGTTGGGACATCGACGGCACCCATTACGATGGCGACCGCAACGGCCACAACACCGGCTACAACGTGCGCAGCCTGGATGGCGCCAAGCACAACGAAAACGGCTTGATGCTGGCCTATGTGATTCAGTCCGGAACACTCAAGAACACCGTACTGCGCACCATCGTCTACAACCATCGCGCCAGCGGCGGGCAGATTGACGGCAGCTACGATGAGTTCCGCCTCGTCGCCAATGTGCCGATCAACATCTTCTGAGGCTCAGGCTCAGGCTCAGTTCAGCGAACAACGCTGCATCGCCCCCGCCAGCATTTCCTGGCACTTGAGCACCGCCACCGAGCGAGGGCGGTTGCGGTACACGCAGAGGTCGATGCGGATGCGGCCGAGGTCTTCATCGGCGATCGGCACGGCAACCAGGCCGTCGCCCAGGTCCCGCACGTCTGCCTCGACCTGGGGCAAAATCAGCACCGCTGCCCGTTGCCGGGCCAGGCTCTTCTGCACTTCCAGGGAGCTGGTGGTGAACACCGGTTCGAGGGTGACGCCGCGTTTTTTTGCCGCCACTTCCAGGGCCTGGCGCACGCCGTAGGCCGAGTCGGGAATCGCCAGGGGCTGGCCTTGCAGTTCGCTCAATTCGATGCTGTCGCGCTGGGCAAAGGGGTGTTCGGCGCTGACCAGCACCCGGTGCCATAACTGGCAGTGGGCGGTGACTTCGACGTCGGCGCGCTCTTGCAGGTAGAACGCCAGGCCCAGGTCCGCCTCGCCGCTGCACAGGGCGTCGAGGGTGGCCGAGGCGCTGGCGATCACGATGTTGAAGGTGACCTTGGGGTGGGCGCGGTAGAAGGTGGCGAGCACCGGGGCGAGCACGGTGGAAACGATACTTTCTGACACATGGATGCTGATGTTACCGGCCACCTGGCTTTGGCGGCTGGCGATGACTTCGCGTACCTGGTCGAGGCCGCGCAGGGTTGAGGTGACTTGTTCGGCCAGGCATTCGCCCTCGGCGGTGAGGCGGATGCCGCGGGGGCCGCGCTCAATCAGGGCGGCGCCGAAGAAGTGTTCCAGGTGTTCGATCTGGCGGCTGACGGCGGTGGGGGTGACGTAAAGACGTTCGGCGGCCTTACGCAGGGAGGCGCAGCGGGCGACCTCGTGGAAATATCGCAAGGCGCGTAGTTGCATGGGGGGTGCTCCTTTTTTGGGGGGTTGGATTGGGGGGACGCAATTACTGCGCCATGCGGGTGTACAT